>NZ_JAFCTX010000034.1:0-46695 GCF_049896245.1 Cypionkella sp. TWP1-2-1b2
GATGTCTGGGCCGAAGAGCAGGCAGCGCTGATGCCGTTGCCAGTCGCCTTTGACGGCTTCATCGAGCTGAGCAAGCGCGTCTCACCCACATGTCTGATCAGCTTTGATCGCAATCGCTAGCCGGTGTCCGCCAGTTCCGTGGCCCATGCATCGAAACATTCCAAGCCGGTCTGCCCGTTCATAGCCCGGTCCACATCGCGGCGCAGGCGGCGGTCTCGGTCAAGATCGGCGAGATCTGCGCCCAGCCCGGTACGGTAACTGTCCCAGACCTGTGGGCGACGTTCCAGCCAGCCCTTGAAGTAGCCGCGCCAGATCACCTCTTGTACGAATTTCTCGGCATCCTCGGGCCCGTGGGCGGCAAGTGCCGCCGCCACGGCATCGGACTCCAGCACCAGCCTGCGCCGGACATAGGGCGACAGCACTGACACTGCCTTGTGCGCGCTGGGACCACGATCGGTATTGCGGCCATTGGCATAGCGCCGCCCCATACGGGGCGTGAAAGCTGCCAGAATTTTCTCGCCCTCGGCGCGGCTAGCAATCCAGTCTGTCATCTGATGCATCTCATAAAAATTCGCCTTACAGATGATGCGCGCCACCGAGATTTCAACACAGCGTGAGTGTGTCGCGAGAATACGCCTCAACCATCGGGCGCAGAGCCACGCGTGCCCGCAGTTTTGCCGCCAACAGATACATGCCGCCAATCTTGCGATGCAAAAACAGCGTGGCGGCGGGCGGCACGTGGGTAAGCTCGCGGTCATTGCCGATGGCAAGGCCCATGTCGCGCAGGCGTTCCAGCAGATCGCTGCGGCCGAAATCGAACGGGGCATCCTGCCGCAGCGGTGCCATGGCGACATCAAACATGGACTGAATCAAAGTCTGATGGTGCGGCGCTGTGGCCGGGCCGAAATAACCAATGCGCAGCATCGCGTCCCGTGTCTCCGCCGCGCCACCGTCCAGCGCCACCTGAGCAAGAGAGCGGAAATCGGCAGCCAGGTGTGGAGCGATGGGCTGGACTGCGCCGAAATCCAGCAACACGACGCGGCCTGTGCTGCAGTCATAGCGGTAGTTGGCAAGGTTGGGGTCGGTCTGCATCGCGCCGAACATGAACAACTCGCGCAGAACAAGGTCGATCAGCGCGGCGACAACCTGGTCGCGCAGCGCCTGAGGCGCGTCAAGCAGACTGTCCAGTGGGGTGCTTTCGACATAACTCATCGCCAGAACCTGCGGAGTACAAAGTGCCGTGTGCAGTTCAGGCAAAACAAACCTGTCAGACCCGGCCAGCAGGGAGCCAAACTTTGCCAGATGCTGCGCCTCGGCCAGATAGTCGGCCTCGGCGTGCAACTGGCGCTTGGCTTCGGTCAACAGCGGCGACAGATCCATCCCGCGCGGCAACAAGCCGGGCAGACGCATCAGCGCGGCTATGTTGTCCACATCGCTGTCGATGCTGGCCCGCACACCGGGATACTGAACCTTGATCGCAAGGTCAGTGCCATCCAGCGTCACGGCCCTGTGCACCTGCCCGATCGAGGCGGCGGCAAAGGGTCGCACATCGAAGCGCCGAAACTGTTTTAGCCAATTCGCCCCCCATTCGGCATTCAACACGCCTTGCAACTGTTTGGGCGGCATGTGTTTTGCATCATCGCGCAGGCTGGCGAGGATTTGGGTCAATTGCGGCGACAGGACAAGGCCCGTATCCATCGACAGCATCTGACCCAGCTTCAGCGCGGCCCCGCGCATGTGCGACAGCCCTTCGGTCAACCGTAGCGCGTTGGATGGCGTCAGTAAAAGATCTGACAGACCGGGGCGCTGGCCTGTTACCAACTGCCGCATGCCGCCTGCCACAACGCCGCCTGCAATACCAGCGACCACGCTGCCCATGTGAAACAGCCGCGATGTCCGGCCTGTTGGTACAGAAGCGGCCCGCTTTGGCTCCATCACCATGGCAAATTCAACTGCGACTGTGTCGTTTCCTTGGGTGGCTCAAGCCCTGATAAAAACTGTGCGGCAGAACGTGTGATGTCGGCCCGCTGTTCGGCGGGCATTTTGGAGAGGGTCACATAAGGCAGCGACATGCGGGGGTTGGGCCGCAGTGTGGCGGCGTTCTCGATCAGGAAGTTCCAGTACAAGTAATTGAACGGGCAGGCCTTTGGTCCAAGTTTGACTTTGGGATCATAGGCACAGATTTTGCAGTAATCCGACATCCGGTCGATATATGCGCCTGAAGCGGCATAGGGTTTCGACCCCAGCCGCCCGCCATCGGCATGCATCACCATACCGTGCACATTGGGCAATTCGACCCATTCAAACGCATCGGCATAAACGGCTAGATACCATTCCTCGATCTGCGCCGGGGCCACACCGGCCAGTAGCGCGAAATTGCCCGTCACCATCAGGCGCTGGATGTGGTGGGCGTAGGCGTGGCGGCGCGTGGTGCCGATACATTCAGCCATGCAGCGCATCGGTGTGTCGCCGGTCCAATACAACATGGGCAGGTCGCGGGTGGCGTTCAGGTGGTTGGATAGCGCGTAGTCGGGCATTTCCGTCCAGTAGATGCCCCGCACGAATTCACGCCAGCCCAGGATCTGGCGGATGAACCCCTCTACCGCGTTGATCGGCGCGTCGCCGGACTGGTAGGCCATCTCAGCACGGGCGCAGACCTCACTTGCGGTCAGAAGGCCGACATTCAGGTAGGGCGAGATCAGGCTATGATACAGAAAATCCTCGCCCGCCTTCATTGCGTCCTGATAGTCGCCAAAGGTTGGCAGGCAGTCGGTGATGAAATGATCCAGCGCCTGCAAGGCATCGTCACGGGTTACGGCCCAGCCAAAGGGTTCCAGATCGCCGAAGTGATTGCCAAAGCGGGCCGCCACCAAAGTCAGCACGTCGCGGGTAATGGTATCGGGGGAGAAGCGGCGGCGCGGCGGCGGGCGCTGGCCGCGCGGCAGGGCTTTGCGGTTTTCGGGGTCAAAGTTCCATTGCCCGCCCTCTGGCCCATCATCGCGCATCAAATGACCGGTGCGTCGACGCATCTCGCGGTAGAAGAACTCCATCCGGCCTGTCTTTCGGGCCTTGGCAAGGGCCGCAAAGTCGGCGCGTGAGCAAAAGAAGCGGTCATCCTCGCGGATGTCCAGCGGTGCGCCTGCGTGCCAGGCTTGCATCATCTGCCAGACGCGCCATTCGCTTGGCTCTGTTGCGACGATGGAGGCGGGGCGATGGCGCAGCACGGCTTTGGCCAGTTCGGCACCGAGGTCCTGCTGGTTGTCGGGGTCGTCCATCCGGACATAATCGACCCGCAGACCCTCGGCCCGCAGGCTTTCGGCGAAATGGCGCATGGCGGACAGCACGAAGGCGATTTTCTGCTTGTGATGCGGCACGTTGCGCGCTTCTGCCGAAGCCTCGATCATCAGGACGATATCCTGCGTGGGGTCAATGTCGCGCAGGGCTGACAGGCCGCGCGTCAACTGGTCGCCAAGGATGAACCGCAGATGCCGGGTCATTTCTGGCTTTCGCGGCAAGGCGGGAGGGTGGATATGCCGGATCGGCAGCGGTCAGAGCAATACTTCACGCTATCCCAATCGCGCGCCCATTTCTTGCGCCAAACAAAATCAAACCCGCAAAATGCGCAGGTTTTACGCGGCAAATCGGCCTTCTTGCGCATCTTTACCATGTTGGCTGGCCTCTTTCAGCCCTTGTGCGCAGGCACGAACAGCCGCAACCCACTGCGATCACCTGACCAGACATCCAGTCGGCCGGATAGGAAATCAGGAACACCGCAAGGGCCGCAATATCTTTTGGTTTGCCAAGGCGCGGCAAGGCGTGCGACTGCGCGATCGAGGCCGATATCTGTGGATTGCCTGGCAACATCGCCGCCAAAGGCGTATCGGTCAGCGATGGCGCAATGGAATTGATACGGATCTTCGGGGTGGCTTCGGCGGGCAGCGCACGGGTCAATCCCTTGACAGTCCCTTTCGCCATCGACACCGAGGCATGCGCGGCAAAATCTTGTGCGACCGCCACCGAAGAAAACAATACGACCGAGGCAATTTGCGGTGCTGCTTTCAACTCGGCCAGCACCGCTTGTACCGTCAGCGCAGCAACAATCGCGTTCACCCTGAAATTGCGGACAAAAACTGCGGTCATTAACTGCGCAAGCGGACGCAGATTGATGCTGCCCACTGCATTGACCAGCCCCGCCAGGCTCGCGCCAGCCTCGGCGCTGACCCGCGCGAAGGCGGTGTCATTCTGGACATCGGCCCGACTGGTGCTGTCCGCCAGTTTGTCGGCCAAAGCCGCCAACTTGCTGGCATCGCGCGCGACCAGATGAAGATCAAAACCGGAACTTGCCAAAATCCGCGCAGAAGCAAATCCAACACCGCCTGTGTCACCCCAAATCATAACTTTGCCGGTCTCAGAGCTTTGCTGGTCATGAATACGCCTCCGTTGTTTCGCGCATAACAACGAATTGGGCGCATCTAGCCTACAGGTTGAACTCCGAGCCAATTTTTTGTAGGCAGGATAAATATTTATCTGACTTCCAACTCCCGTACGGTCTGCATCAAAAAGGCGACCTGATGTGGGCCTTGCCACCTGAACTCGCGCCTTGCCATCTGTACTCAAACTCGTAATATTCTTAATCATGGTTGTCGTCTTCGTGCCGACCGGAACGTCGGATGAAAACCTGCGTTGTCTTCGCGGCAGCAGTCAGGGTGGCAACAGTAATCGCTGCTGCAGCACTCAATACCGTATGCCCCAACACGTTTATGGCCAGAACGGTGTCGCTTGCGATTGCGATTGAAAAAGCTCCAGCCCACATCAAACCAAGCGACTGAAGGACATAGTAGCGAACGGCCACGCTAGGAATGTTTCGAATTCGACTGACTTCGTAATCAAAAAAGATGTTCCAAACATGCGCAGCCGAACGTTTAATGCTTGCAATCATTGCTGTAGGCCTTTCCCAGACACTGAAACAGGTTCAATTCACACGATTGCAAGCCATTCCTCGTACGGTTTCCCGCCATTCTTCGAAATCTGAAATCACATAAGCTCAATACGCTTGAGTAGCATGTTTGGATCACCTTGCAGTCTTTGGCCAAGCGTTGTGCTCAGACCTGCGTCGTGTGATGCAGTAGGTCAGGCTCCTCAACTGCTACTGTTTGGGGTCAGACAGCATTCTCCAGAGTTTTCGCTATGGTCTTGAACGAACCACAAATCATTGCAATCGCTGGAGCAGGAGGGGATCTTGGCGGACGCATCGTCAAGCGTTGATCAAACGGAAGGCCAAGGTGCGCGCAATCGTGCGGCCAAGAATGACTGCCGCGGACGGCGCAACCCTGACGGAGCTTGCGGCATAGATCTTTGCTGTTGATCCGGCTGATCTCAAGGTAATGGCAACCGCACTAGGGTACTGTATTGGCACGACGCGGAGCAGTTTCTGGATTTCACAAGCAAGAACAATGTGGCGGATTATACGGCTGCGGCAGAATTTGATCCCGCCACACCGCGCTCTCCGAGGATAGCGGGTAACAGCGTCAGTGTCCGAAGCTTGGCAGCCACCCTTAGCAAGGTGTCAGGGCAGCGCTATCGCCTGCTTTGGGTCGGCAGTTTGGCAATGCTTGGCGCAATGATCGGGCTGGTCAAGTGTGTTGCACCTCAGGCTGATTTACCATTTCCCGCCTCGCAGGGTATGCAATGCATGCGTGACCAATTCGTGGCGACGTTCAACTGGTAACGTTGGACAATGCAAGATACCCCGGCATCAACTGGACCTCAGTGCGCGAGCATCTTGCCGGTATGAAAGCATTTAAGGCTTGAACGGCGACGGTCGCGGCGGGGCCGCAGTTGCCTTACGTCACGACGGTGAAAGTGTTGAAATTGACCTCATTCAAGCCGACTTTCCCGAAGTGACGTTTGGCTTGACGCCAAAAACGCCGGATTAAGCCCTTGCGTCAGGCTTCCAAGATTAACAGCGCGGCTTCGGCCATGCCACGTCTGCGCTGATCACGCCTTTTCGCGTTGGTCACGAAACCGTGAGCCAAGGACAAACGCATGATCCAGCAAGACTCCAGACTGCGTATCATTGATGTTAATTCAGCAGATAACCAATGGAGAGAACCAAATGATCCGTAGAACATTCCTTGCTGTGACCGCCGCCGTTTCGTTGATGTCAGTACCTGCATTTGCAGGCGAAATGGACATTGTTGACACCGCAGTCGGCGCGGGAAACTTCACGACGCTGGTGGCAGCAGTTCAAGCAGCGGGTCTGGTTGAGACCCTGAAAGGCCCCGGCCCGTTCACTGTGTTTGCGCCCACCGATGCGGCCTTTGCCGCGCTGCCGGCCGGCACTGTGGAGGACCTGCTGAAGCTTGAGAACAAGGACAAGCTGATCGCAATCCTGACCTATCACGTCGTGCCGGGTGCTGTGATGTCCACCGATCTCACCGAGGGTATGAAGGCCAAGACGGTGAATGGCGCTGAATTGATCATCACCCTCGAAGGCGGTGCCAAGGTGAATGGCGCGGTGATTTCTACTGCCGACATCAAGGCCACCAATGGCGTGATCCATGTGATCGACGCCGTGATCCTGCCGCCGATGTAAACGCGCAACTTGGGTGGGCCGGAAGGCCCACCCAAATCTTATAACTCAAAACTAATAGGGAAATCACCGTGAAGCGCGGCTTTACATCGCGCAACGCTGTTGCCCCGCGGCGGTTGCCAAGTTGCAGCGCCCCGATCAATCCGAAATAACCTTATCCGACATTTCGCAAGTTGCGTGCCGTTTGATCGCGAGGCCGCCTGATTTCATATTTTGAACAAGTGTTTTGTGGCCCGTGCGATGTAACTTCTGCCAAACCTGCAGAAAGTGGGAATATCGGTTCGTGAGCGCCCAAAATCTTGGTTATGTGGCGACGATCTTCAGCGCGTAGAGTGAACTTGCCCTGTCGCTTTCGTTCGCTCTTGAGCAGTTTCAGCGCAGAGCACATGACGGTGGCTCTCTGATACAGTGAATCCCTCCGAAGACGGCACGGACCATCGGGTCGGTCACCGCAGCATCCAGCTAGCTGGAGGGAAATGGCGCGGAAGTGACGCATGGCGCGGAAGTAAAACTTGATAAGCTTAAGTTGCGGGCTGGTCATAAACAGCCGACCATGGCATTGGGCAGCTCGATGCAGCTCAAAAAGGTGGGAGGTTGCAAGCCAGATCACCATCCCGACCGCCGGTTCTCAGCGCCCCCAGGACACCGCAATGCGGTCGCCCAAGGTTCTGTCGGGTGTGACGGCGACAATAGCCTTCACAAAGAGTCTGTGGTTGTCGCCCTTTGTCAACGGCGGATTAAAACCCTGCCACTTAGACGGAGCAAAAGTAGGCTATTTGCGATGTGTTTCTGAGTTGTTTGCGGGTGTGCTGCGCCATGGCAAGCGCTATCAACTCCGGTCACTGAATGTCAGAATTCCTGTTAGGATGAGACCTCGTGTCCGAGGTTTTGCAACACCAGGTGGCGCTCGGGACAACCAGCACATCTGTGCCGTTGGTCGGACAGCCGCGCGGCCCCCGTTCCCCGGAAAGCCAGTATTTCACGATGGGTTCGCTCGCCCCTGTCCAGCGCATCGCCGCCTTCATGGCTTGGTGCGTCGCGCCAAGCTAGTCGTGCAACGCGGCGGCGATGGCCCACACAGCTCACCGCCGCCGATGGTTTCGCCAGCGTGTTTGAACGGGACCGGCTTGTGCGGTTTGCGTGGCGCGCGGTTTAAGTGGAAAATGAACTCGTCCGACGGAGTCAGGCTGCCGCTCGAAGTCATCCGGCAAGCTCGGCCCGTATCACTTCGTCGTCAGGTATTCACCCGGCTAAGTAGCATTCGCTACGCAAAGCGTGACGGCAGCTGAATGCGGATGGGATTCAATCATTGACAAGTTTGGAACGTTACAGTAAAAATGGAACGTTCCATATACACTTATCAACCTAACTTTAGGACGGGGGGAAGCGTATCCCTTGGGGCACATTTCAATTTGGAGGAAGCGAAGTGGCTGAAGTCAGGGTTGCAATTTTGGGGGCGTCGGGCTGGATGGGCAAGGTTCATACCATGGCCTATCAGACCTTTCCGCATTTCATGGGCACCGCTGGCGGTACAGCATCGGTCGTTGCCTTGGTTGAGGAAAATCCCAAGGCCGCAGCCGAGTTGGGCTTTCGCGCGCCGGGGGCAAAGATTTTGCAGTCGTGGCGTGAGGCTGTTCAGGACCCCGAAGTTGAGCTGATCGACATCTGCCTGCCTGACAGCCTGCACTATGAAGTGGCAAAGGCTGCTCTTTTGGCGGGCAAACACGTGTATTGCGAAAAGCCGTTGGCCGAAACGGCCACGCAAGCCCGTGAGCTTGCCGATATCGCGAAATCGAAAGGCCTGATCACGCGGGTCGGGCATGCCTTTCCGCGCAATCCGGTGCATGATTTGGCCCGCGAGATCATTGTCGCGGGTGAGATCGGCGAAATCAAGATGTTCAAGGCCTGCCAGCATGTCGACGTTTATGGTGATCCGCTAGCCCCGTTCATGTGGCGCGCGGATGGCAAGCTGGCCCCCACTGGCATCATAGGCGACACTGGCACGCATGTGTTCAGTTTTATGGATTTTCTTGTAGGCCGGGTTAGCGAATTGATCGCCGACACCTTTATCGTTACGCCTCGGCGCCCGGTGGTTTCGGGCCTTGGCTATGGCGAGCAGGCCCGGCTTTCGGGCAACGAGCAGTGGTCGGATGTGACCAATCCTGATGGCACAAATATCTTGTGTAAATTCGCCAATGGTGCGCGCGGGTTGGTCGATTTTAGCCGTATGGCGACGGGCCGCAAATTCATGCAGACTTATGAGGTCTACGGCACCAAGGGCAGCCTATCCTACACATATGACGAGGTTAACCGCCTGCGGTTTTACACCAATGAAGACGCAAATGGCCGCCGTGGGTTCCGCGAAATTGATGTGGGCCCCGAGAGAGAAACCTTCCGCGCCTTCCTGCCGCTGCCGAATTTTGCGCTTGGCTACAACGAAAGCAAGATCATCGAGGCGGCAGAAGTGATCCGCTCGATCACTACGGGCCAGCAGATGTGGCCGACCTTTGAGGCTGGGCATCACATCTGCCAGATTGTTGACGCCTGCATGGAATCTTCCCGCCTTGGGCGGTGGGTTTCAATCGCCTGACGCCAGTGATGGAGCATACCGCCGTGGCAGACACCATTTCGCAAGACATCCTGAATGCGCTGACGGATGTAGACATGCCCCGCTTGGAGCCTGAGCCAGAGATCGAAACAGTTGCGGCGATGCAGGGCCACAGCGTGCCGATTCATGCTTGTGGCACTGTAGTGATGGGCAGCGGTGCCGCCGGGTTGCGGGCTGCGGTCGAGTTGAAGCGGCGCGGCACGGATGTGGTGGTGATCAGCCAAAGCGCATGGGGCGGCACATCGGCCTGCTCGGGGTCGGACAAACAGACGCTGCATACCGCGAACACGTCGGATCGGGGCGACAATTTCAACGAGATGGCCCGAGCGATCCGGGCGGGCGGCGCGATGGACGAAGACAGCGCGTATGTCGAGGCAGTAGGTTCGGTGCGGGCGATGGCGTCGCCGCAATTCCTTGGACTGCCTCTGCCGCAGGACGACTTTGGCGGCACGCTGCGTTATCAGACCGACCATGACGATGTCGGCCGCGCCACCAGTTGCGGGCCGCGCACATCTCGGCTGATGGTCAAGGTGCTGGCAAGCGAGGCGATCCGGTTGGGTATTCCTTTCTTCAATCAGACGACTGGGGTGCGCATATTGGTCGAGGGGCAAGGCTATCAGCGCACGGCTGCCGGTATCCTTGCAGTGCGGCCAAAGGCGCAGACACCAGACAATCCGTATGGGCTGACGCTGTTTCGTTGTAAGGCGTTGGTCATTGCGGCGGGCGGGCCGGGTGAGTTGTACCGCGATTCAGTGTTTCCAAATGGCTGTTTCGGGTCATTGGGTTTGGCGCTGGAAGCCGGTGTCGATCTGGTCAACCTGACCGAAAGCCAATTTGGCTTCGGCACCCGGCGTGAAGGCTTTCCGTGGAACTTGTCGGGCACCTATGTGCAGGCTATGCCCTATATCTATTCAGTGGATAATCAGGGCGCCGAGCACAACTTTCTGGCCGATTATTACCGGACCACGCAGGAACTTGCCTCGAACATCTTCCGCAAGGGCTATCAATGGCCGTTCCATGCCACCCGGATGCTGGACTTTGGCTCCAGCATTGTTGACTTAGGCGTAACCCGTGAAAATCAGGCGGGGCGGCGGGTGTTCATGGATTTCAACCGCAATCCTCTGCCCGTGCCCGGCGATCTGCCCTTCAGCCTTGACCGGCTTGACGCGGACGTTGCGGCCTATCTGGGAAAGGCGGGTGCGAAGCAGGGCCTGCCGATTGACCGGCTGCGCCAAATGAACCCGCTCTCGATCGAACTGTACTTGCGGTACAAAGTTGATATCCGCCGCGATCCGCTGGAATTCGCCGTCAACAACCAACACATGAATGGCGGGATCGCAGTTGATACATGGGGACGCAGCAATCTGCCCGGGCTTTATGCCATTGGCGAGGCGGCGGGGACCCATGGTGTGACGCGGCCAGGTGGGGCGGCGCTGAACGCGGGGCAGGTGTTGGGAACCCGTGTTGCGGAACACATCGCGGCAAGGGGGCTGGCGCAGACTGCGCCGGAGGGCCACATCGACACACAACTCTCTCACGCGGTAGGCGAGATTAAACGGGTGCTTCGTGCGGACAGTTCGTTGACCCTGCGCGCCATAAAGGACGAGGTTCAGGCCCGGATGAGCGATCACGCAGCTATTCTGTGCACGCCGCAAGATGTTGCCAGCGCCCTGAAGGCGGCTACAATGCTGAATCAAACGATCCGCACCGACGGCATTTCCTTCATGCGCGGCGGTGAGATCGCGCGGGTTCTGCAATGGCAGCAAATGGCCCTGGCGTCAGAGGCGGTTCTTGCAGCTTTGCATCACTACATTGGTCAAGGCGGCGGCAGTCGCGGCGCGCGGGCGATTTGTGATCCGGCAGGCGAGGCTACTCCGATGGCCAAATCTGGTCCCTTGCACGATGTGCGTTTCCGAAAAGAACGTGAGCAAAATCAATATGAGCAGATTCTGGTGCGGCTGGTGGATGGCGAATTGCAGCTTTCCTCTCGGCCCAATCGCAGCTTTGACGTGTCCGCCAAGCCTTTTTTCGAACGCGATTGGCCGGCATGGCTGACCGGAGCGGTATTTGGTCTGGACCACAGGCAGGTGCGCGATGCTTGATTTCAAGAGCCTGAACACGGTCGCTGTGGGCGAAGCAATGGTAGAGCTGGCTCCGGTCGGCGAGGGACACTATCGACGCGGATTTGCTGGTGACACCTTCAACACCGCATGGCACATGGCGCAGGCCTTGCAGGGGTGCGCTAAGGTGGGCTTTGCCACCCGGGTTGGGCAGGACCGGATTTCCGATGCTTTTGTTGCCGAACTAACGGCGGATGGCTTAGACGTGTCGGTGATCGGGCGCGATCCGATGCGCATCATGGGGCTTTATCTGATCGAGCTGAACGGGGTAGAGCGCAGCTTTCAGTATTGGCGCGACAGTTCTGCGGCGCGTGGTTTGGCCGCGGACGCAGGTGCTCTGGCGCAGGCTTTTGCTGGTGCGGGGCTGATCCATTTGTCGGGCATCACGTTGGCGATCCTGTCTCCTGCTGACCGCGAAACGCTGTTTGCCGCGCTGGCCGAGGCAAGGGAAAGTGGGGCGCGGGTTTCGTTCGACCCGAACATTCGACCCCGGCTGTGGTCCTCGATGGACGAAGCGCGGCAGACCATTTCGCAGGTGCTGGCGCTGACCGATATTGCTCTGCCCAGCTTTGACGACGAAGCGGCAGTCTGGGGAGATGCGACATCAAAGGCGACGATTGCGCGCTTTGTATCCGCTGGCGTTGCCGAAATTGCGGTAAAGGATGGGGCAGGGCCGGTTTCGGTCTTGTCAGACTGTCAGATCGAGACTGTGCCGACTCCGAAGGTTCAAGGCATCCGCGATACCACTGGGGCAGGTGACGGGTTCAATGCGGGATATCTCGCGGCCCGTTTGCTCGGCCAGACGCCGGAAGTTGCTGTCACCTTCGGGCAGAAATTTTCTGGCGAGGTGATCCGGAATTTTGGCGCGCGTCTGCAGAAGGCTTTTGTCCCATCCTTAACCTGATGCGGTTCAACCGCCACGCAGCTCGCGAACCCGGCCAGCTGCCTCGGCGGCATTGCGGCGGATGACGTCCCAGTCTTCCACCGCAATATCGGCGCTGGTGGCAATCCATGTGCCACCTACCGCACGAACCGGCGCATAGCCCAGCCAGTCGAAAAGATTATCCCGTGTCACTCCGCCTGTCGGGTTGACCCGATGCGGGTGTGCAAATAGGATCTGGCGATGTTTTTCAGTATGGTAAGCCCGCCTCCGGCCATGGCCGCGAAGAACTTTACCAGTTTGCAACTGGCGCGCAGGGCGATTTGAAGATCCGAAGGCGTCATGATTCCCTGCGCAAACGGCAGGCCGATTTGCGACACAGAGTCCAGGACCGCGCGGTCAAGTCCAGGTTGAAGGGCGAACATCGCGCCTGTGGCTTTGGCTGCGTCGGCTTGGGTCTTGTTTAGTACCCTCCCTGCACCGACGTGCATTTTGGGGCGATGTTCCGCGATCTGGCAGATGGTTTCGATAGCGGCAGCGGTATGGAAGGTCACTTCGACCATCCTCAGATCACCGTCGGCAAGCGCATCGGCCAGAGGCAGCGCGTGGCGCGCGTCATCAAGTGCGATTACAGACACCACGCCAATGGCGGCCTGATCGAAAATGTTTATGGCAAACTCCCGGAACCGCGTCCGCTCGATTGGCGAATGGAAAGGCTGACCGTAGTGCGCGTTTCGGGCGGGGGAGCGTTGCGGTTTTCCAGCCAATCCACAACTGTCATTGCGGCTTGCACTCCGATCCCTGCAATATCGCATCGCACCGAGGAAAGGGACGGATAGGCCTGCGCAACCTCTTCGATGTCGTCAAAGCCCATAATCAGAAAATCCGTCCCGACGCGCCATCCGACCTCGTGGCAGCCCGAAAGCATCCCCAAAGCCACAAGGTCATTGAAACACACGGCAGCATCCACGCCTGCGCGGTCGGCGAATAGCTGGCGGGCGGCGTTGCGGCCAAACGCGCGACTGGCCTTGCCAGTCATGATGATCGGCTCCAACCCCTCTTGCGCCAGAACCTCAAGGTATCCCGCCTTGCGTTCTTCGGTTACGGCGCGGCCATCAAGCCCGCCGACAAAGGCGATGCGGCGTGCGCCTGCAGCGATCAGATGCCGTGTCGCGTCCCGGCTGCCTGTCAGGTAGTCGGGCGCAATCAGGGGGAAAAGGTCCAGCCTCTCATCCACCCGGCGCAGCATCTGCATGGTGGGAATACCGCCGCGCGCGATGGCGTCAAAGGTCGCGCGTGTCTCGCCATACGCCGGGCAGATGATGAGCGCCGACACGCCATGTTCAATCATGGAGCCGACGACCTGATCTTGCAACTCAGGGCTTTCGTCGGTGTTGGCGATGACGGTTGAGTAGCCACGTTCGGCCATTGCCATTTGCAAGGACGTGGCGAATTCGGTGAAGAACGGGTTGCGCAGATCGTTGATCACAAGGCCAATCAGCCCGGCATTCGACATCCGCATGTTGGCGGCGGCGCGGTTGTAGACATAGCCGATTTCGGCCATTGCCTTACGCACAAGCACCCTCGTTTCCTCGCGCACAGAAGGGCTGTTTTGCAGCACGAGGCTGACCGTCGATTTCGATATTCCGGCATGCTTTGCCACGTCGATAATGGTCGGTCGGCGGTTGGTGTTCATTTGGTCCAAACCCATCGCATTGCTTGCAGAAACTTTTGCCGCCTAAACCAAGAACACGCCAGAGTTTTGTAGCTTTGATCAGGCCACAATCTGCTCATGGCTTAGATTTCTGTGCCCGTCACTGACAAATCAAAGCACAAGATCCCCTCCTTGCCTCCCACCGCCGCCGCTGTCAACTTGGCCCCAAGCACTTGATGTTCGGGATGGTCCTGATAGGCTTGAAGTGTGTCCCAATCTTTGAAATCGGCAATGAATCCGTGCATATAGCCGCGCTCCATCTGCTCGGGGCTTTCGCTTTTGCCTGCGGTGATCGCCAGCAAGCCGGGGACTTTGCCTTTGATCCGATGCAATTCGGCAAACAGATCGGCAATCATAGCCTCGGAGACGGTGCGTTGAAAGCAGATGAGGACGATGTGACGGATCATTCAGAGATAATCTTGTTGTCGATCTTGATCATGTCGGCGGCTTTTTCCCCGATCATGATTGCTGCGGCGTTGGTGTTTGAAGAAATGACGGATGGCATGATGGAGTTGTCAACGATGCGCAGCCCGGCGATCCCGTTGAAGCGCAACTGCGGGTCCACCACTGCCGCCGCATCTGCGCCCATTCGGCACGTTCCTGCGCAATGATGGGAGGTCTTGGAATGCTGACAGATAAAGTTGAAATAGTCCTCGTCCGTGCGGACATCAGGACCCGGCAACCGCTCGGCCAAGATGTACTTTTTCAGCGGCGACTGGGCCAGTATCTGTTGCGTCAGTTTTAACCCCGGATGGTCATTTCGCGGTCAATCGGGTCTTGCAGATAGTTGGGGTCGATCAGCGGCGCTTTTGCCGGATCGGCGCTTTGCAACCGCACCGATCCGCGTGACCTTGGGCGCAAATAGCAGGAATTGAGCGTGATCCCCCCCTGCGGCATCGACACCACGCCATGTTCGATCCCGGTGCCAAGCCCAAGATGAAACTGGATATCGGGCGAGCGGGCATCGGGGTCAGCATACCAAAAGCCCCCCGTTTCAAACAAGGACGAGGCCACTGGCCCCCTGCGCCCAAACAGGTATTGCAGCCCGGCAAGCGCCGCCCAGTGTGGTTTGGCATAGCGGTCATAGCTGTAGGGGCCGGAAAGTTCGGTGATGCAATACAAGTCGAGATGGTCTTGCAAATTCGCGCCAATCTGCGGTTGATCCAGAATAACCTTTATCCCCAACTTGGTCAGATGATCTGCTGGACCGATCCCCGACAGTTGCAACAGCCGCGGTGACCCAACGGCGCCGGATGCCAGAATTACCTCGGACGTTGCAGTCAATCGGCTCCCGTCCATCAGATCAACTGCCGTCGCACGCCCGGCTTCGACCACCAGCCGCCGTACCTGCGCACCGAGGCGCACGGCCAGATTCTTGCGGTGCCGGTTCGGCGCAACATAGGCCATCGCCGCAGAAGACCGACGCGCGTGGCGTTGATTAAGCTGGTAATAGCAAACCCCGTCCTGCTTTTCGCCGTTGATATCCATGTTGCGTGGAATCCCCAGCTCTGCTGCGGCCTCAAAATAGGCCTCGCAAATTGGCAGGGGCGCACGCGGTTCGCTGACGCCCAGCGGGCCGCCCTTGCCGTGGTACGTGTTGTCATAGGTCTCATTGTCTTCAGCCTTGCGGAAATAGGGCAATACGTCGTCATAACCCCAGCCGGTGCAGCCCATTTGTCTCCAATCGTCATAATCCTGCGCATTGCCGCGCGTGTAGACCTGCGCATTGATCGCTGAGCCACCACCGATCACCTTGGCTTGGGTATAGCGGAACACCTTGTTCTGCATGTGCTTCTGCGGAACGGTATTCCAGCCCCAAGACCCGATGCCCTTGGTCATTTTCGCAAAGCCTGCGGGCAGGTGATAGAAGGGGTGGCGGTCGCTACCACCCGCTTCCAACAGCAGCACCTGCGCTGTGGGGTCTTCCGACAGCCGTCCGGCCAAGACCGAACCGGCCGAGCCGCCGCCGATGATGATAAAGTCGTAACCTTTGGCCATCTGGCCCTCCTGCCTCGCGCTTTGGGCGAGCTTTGTCTGTGCAATGTGATGGGCCGCCCGGATCGCCAAAGCCGCGACGGTCAGCGCCGGGTTGACCGCCGCTGAAGTCGGCAGAACCGAGGCATCGGTGATGAACAGGTTCGAGTGGTCATGGGAACGGCAGAAGGTATCGACAACGCTGGTTTTCGCGTTCCTCCCCATCCGCGCCGTGCCGCATTGATGCGACGGGGTGCGCCGATCAAACGGGCGCGACAGGACCACCGGATAGCCTGCCTGACGAAGTTTGACTTTCAGCTTGGCCACCAACGCCAGATGCGCTTCCCAGTTTGAACGTTTCCAATCCAGCACAACCTGCCCGTTTTTCAATGTGACGCGGCTTTTGGGGTTAGGCAGGTCTTCCGACATCGCGTAAAGATCAACGGGATGGCGGGCGATCCAATTGGCAACAAAGCGCGGCATCGTGGTCGATGCGCGCAGTATGGTGCCTGAAATCTTGCCCAGAAGCTGGACATTGCCCAAAGGCTCGCCCTTGGGGCCACCGGTAAGGTAGTAATCATTCACCATCAGGGTCTTTTGATAGACGCTGTCATTCTTCCACAACGGATGCAGCGCCAGCACGGCTGAGCAGTTGTGGTTCATGAAATTCCGCCCGACCTGATCCGAGCTGTTGGCCAGCCCGTGCGGATGATCGGCATTGGCCGAAGCCAAAAGCAGCGCGGCGGTTCGAATGGCCCCTGCCGCCAGAGCTACGATGGGGGCTGTCAGAACCTCGCCCGAGGCAAGTTCAACGCCAGTGATCTTGCCGTCGCCTCCGGTTTGCAGATACGTGACCATCGCCTTGGTGCGAAGCTGCACATTCTCGTGCTTCAACGCCGATTTCAGTGCCGCGGTTTCGGCATCCATCTTGCCGCCGGTCGTGTCGGGGAAGGCATCCCACGGGGTGCGGGCGCGAGCCAGCCATTGGGACAGATCGACCCCCAGCGGCAGGGACGATGGGTGAAGTCCCACCTTGGTCAAACGCCTGCGAAGGGCGGCAATCGGAGGCTCGTCTGGCACGGGAGGGTGCGAATAGCAGGTGGAATGTGTGGGCTCGGTCGGGTCTTGCCCGACTTGGGCGCGCACCGAGTACATTTTCTCGGCCTGACCATAAGACGGTTCCAGATCGTCGTAAGTTATCGGCCAGCCTGGCGTTGTACCGCCCATATGGGCCAAGGGCGCGAAATCCTCGCGCCGATAGCGGATCAGGACCGCGCCGTAGAACTTCGAATTGCCGCCGACGTAGTAATAGTTGCCGGGGTTAAAGGACTTGCCCTCGCCATCCAGCCATTCCTCCGATGGCCGGAAATAGCCATCGGCGAAAATCGCCTTGTCGCTGCGGTCCTGCGCCGAGGGCATCAGATGCTCGCCCCGTTCAAGGATCAAGCTCCGCTTACCGGTCGGAGCAAGGGCTGCGGCCATCGTGGCACCTCCGATGCCCGAACCGATGATGATGACGTCCGGGGTCGTCATGGCTTGATGCGTTCTTCGGTTTTTGGGTCGAAAGCGACGGCTTTTTCCATGTTGATCGCAAAGTCAAACTCGCACCCCGACACAACATTGGCGTCCGCACGCATCCGCGCGATGATGTCGCGGCCGTCCAGTTCCATAGCCACAAAGGTATCGGCGCCCGCAGGTTCGGTGATGCCAACCAGATTGCGCAGCGGCACAATGTTTTTCGAATTGCGGTCCGCGCCGTCCGGATCAGTGATCGATTCCGGACGGATGCCCAGCAGAATGTCGTGGCCCTCCCACTCGGCAAGATTGGGCTGGCTGAACTTCAAGACTTGCCCGTCCCCTTTGGCGTCCTTGATCTGGGCGTGGGGAACACCGTCCTTCACCACCACCTTTGCAGGGATGACATTCATCGCCGGGCTGCCCATGAAGGTCGCCACATAGACGTTGGCGGGGGTGTCATAGATTTCCTTTGGTGTGCCAAGTTGCTGGACATAGCCTTGATACATTACGGCAATCCGCGTTGACATGGTCATCGCTTCGATCTGGTCATGGGTCACATAGACGATGGTGGTTTTCAGCTTCTCATGCAGCTTCTTGATTTCGGTGCGCATGTCTACGCGCAGCTTGGCGTCAAGGTTCGACAACGGTTCGTCAAACAGGAACACATCCGGGTTGCGCACCAATGCACGGCCCATGGCCACGCGCTGGCGCTGCCCGCCGGAAAGCTGGCCCGGTTTGCGATCCAGCAGGTTTTCGATTTGCAACAGCTTGCCCACATCGCGCAGCGCCTTTTCGCGCTCGACCTTGGGCACGCCGTGCATTTCCAGACCGAAGGTCATGTTCTGGCCGACAGTCATGTTGGGGTAAAGCGCATAGCTTTGGAACACCATCGCGATGTTGCGCTTGGACGGGTGCACCCCGTTCACCACGCGCCCCTTGATCGCGATTTCACCGCTGGAAATTCCTTCCAGCCCGGCTATCATGTTCAAAAGCGTTGATTTCCCACAGCCAGATGGGCCGACCAGCACCAGAAACTCGCCTTCTTCAACCGTGATATTGACCTGATGCAGGACTTTGACGTTTCCATAGGATTTGGTGGCGTTGCGGATTTCAAGAAAGCCCATTGGTCTGCTCCGGTCATCGGGGTTTCGGGTATTTGGCCGCGCGATCAAACAAGTTGCGCGCGCGGCCAGTATTTACTTGGTGGCTGCGATTGCGTCAGCCAAAGCCGTCGCACCTTCAACTGCGGTCATGTCCGAGTTGAAGAACTCGGTGATTGCATCGGTCGCGGCGCCCACCACGGCGGCATTTGCAGCATGCGTGCCGGCAAAGGTAGGAACAGCCGTGCCGCCCGCATCATTTGCCGCGAGTGCCGCCGAGGTTTCCTGCGCGCAGGCGTCCATTGCGGAAAGATCAATGTCGGTGCGGGCGGGAATGGCACCTTTGGCCTGATTGAAGGCGATCTGTACGGCCGGGTCCATGATGGCGCTCGCCAGCACTTCCTGGCCTTTGATCAGATCTGGATCGGTCTGCGTGAACAAGGACAGCGAGTTTACGAGATAGACAAACACGTCGCCCTTGGCCTTTGGCACCGGGATGCACGCGTAATCGGTGCCCGGCAGTTTGCCTGCATTGGTAAACTCGCCTTTGGCCCAGTCCCCCATGATCTGCATGGCGGCTTCGTCGTTGATGACCATAGCACTGGCAAGGTTCCAGTCACGACCCGGGAAATTCGGGTCAACCATGCCACGCAGTGCCACGATCTGCTCGAAAACAGCCATCATTTCGGGGCCGCGCAGGGTAGCGTCGTCGAGATCAATCAGCGCTTTGCGATAGAAATCGGCCCCGCCGACACCTGCCGCGACGGCCTCGAACATGTAGGCCTCTTGCCAAGCCTGCCCGCCGTGGGCCAGCGGGATGATCCCGGCCTCGACAAACTTCGGCGCCAGTGCGTTCAGTTCTTCCCAAGTGGTCGGATAAGCTGCGCCGATCTTGTCGAAGGCGGCCTTGCTGGCCCAGATCATATCGGTGCGGTGGACGTTCGTGGGCACGCTGACATAGTGGCCGCCGACCTTGGTGAACTCCTTGACGGCCTGCGGCAACGCCGCATCCCAACCCTGCGCGGCAGCCAAAGCGTCCACGTTGCCCAGCAAACCTTCATTGGCCCAGTCAATGATGTTCTGGCCCAGCATCAGCATGGCGGCCGGTGGGTTGCCACTGGCGATGCGAGCCTGCAACGCGGTCTTGGCCGCATCACCGCCGCCACCGGCCACGGGCGCGTCCGTCCAGGTCACTCCGTCTGCAACAACCTTGTCACGAACAGCCCCCAAAGCCGTCGCTTCGCCGCCCGAGGTCCAGAAGTGCATGACTTCCACCGAAGGTTCGGCAAAAGCCGGGCTTGCTGTGGCAAGCAGCAGCGCGGTTATGGACAAATATCGCATTTCGGTATTCCTTCATGATGTTCGCCCGAGTTCCGTTGCAAGGTTGGGCATGGGTTGAACTTGAACGCCGGGTGGTTACCGCCGCCCGGCGTTCTCCTGAACTATCCTTTCACCGAGCCCGCCATCAGCCCGCGCACGAAAAAACGGCCCGCGACGATGTAGACGATCAGTGTCGGCAGCGCGGCCAGGATCGCGCCGGCAAAGTGGACGTTGTATTCCTTTACCCCAGTCGAGGATTGCACAAGGTTGTTCAGCGCCACTGTCATCGGCTGGCTTTGCCCACCGAAAGAGGCTCCGAACAAGAAGTCATTCCAGATGTTGGTAAACTGCCAGATCACGGTCACCACGATAATCGGGCCTGACACAGGCAGCATGATCCGCCAGAAGATGCGGAAAAAACCGGCGCCGTCGATCATCGCAGCCCGGACCAGTTCCGTCGGGAAGGACGCATAGTAGTTGCGGAAGTAAAGCGTCGAAAAGCCGATGCCATACACCACATGCACCAGAACCAGTCCGGGGATCGACCCCGCCAGCCCAAGTTTGCCCAGAACGGTCGCCATCGGGATCAGCACGATCTGGAATGGGATGAAGCAGGAAAACAGCAGCAGCCCGAAGACGATCTTGTCGCCCCGAAAGCTCCATTTGGTCAGCACATAGCCGTTCAGCGCGCCAAGAATGGTCGAGATGACAACCGCAGGCACTACCATGAGGATCGAGTTCAGAAAGTAAGGCTTCAGTCCCGTAGGCTCCACCCCGATTTGGGCGGCCGACCAAGCCTGCCGCCATGGTTCCAGCGTCCAGGTGTCGGGCAGGGACATCATATTGCCCCCCGTAATCTCGCCCAGCGGTTTCAGCGAGTTGGAGATCATGACGAACAGCGGCATCAGGTAAAACAGCATGAAGATCAGCAGGATACCGTAGATGAAGACGCGGCTCATGCCCGCTGTGCTGACGGCAGTATCTTGTTCAACAGCAGCCATCACGACTTTTCCTTCAGTTCGGCGTAAAGGTAGGGGGTCATGATGGCGGCAATCGTCATAAGCATGATCACCGCTGAGGCCGCACCAATGCCCATCGAATTGCGAGTGAAAGTGTAGGAATACATGAAGGTGGCGGGAAGTTCGGTGGCCCGCCCCGGACCGCCCCCGGTCAGCGCTATGATCAGGTCATAAGATTTCACTGCAAGGTGCGCGAGGATGACGAAGGCCGACAGGAATGCAGGACGCAGCATCGGAATAACGATGCGGCGATACAGGCTGAAGTTCGACGCGCCATCAATCTGGGCGGCCTTAAGGATCTCGTTGTCGATACCGCGCAGGCCCGCCAGAAACATCGCCATGACAAAGCCCGAGGTCTGCCAGACGGCGGCGATGACCACGGTGTAGATCGCCATATCGCGGTCCTTGATCCAGTTGAACTGAAAGCTGGTCCAGCCCCAGAGGTGCATCGAGTTTTCGATGCCGATGCCGGGGTCCATGATCCACTTCCACGCGGTTCCGGTCACGATGAACGACAGTGCCATCGGATAAAGATAGATCGGGCGCAGCATGCCTTCGCCGCGAATTTTCTGATCAAGAAGAATGGCCAGCGTCAGGCCGATTGCGGTGCAGATAGTGATGTAAAGCGAGGCGAAGATCATCAGGTTGACCACCGCCACCCACCAAGCCGACAAGTTCCATAGCTTGGCGTAATTCTCAAAGCCGACCAGATCATAGCTGGGCAGCATCTTGGAATCAGTAAAGCTGAGATAGATCGTGTAAACGATGAACCCATAGACGAAGATCAGCATCGCAGCCAACGAAGGCGACAGCACCAGCTTTGGTATCCACTCTTGTAGGCGTGTACGAAAATCCACGCCGGGCGCTTGATGGGCCATCACTCCTCCTTCACCGCGCACTGCCTGCGGCTGGCATTTTATGGGTCTAGAAAGTTTGCCCGCTGGGGTTTGGCGGGGCGAAACAGTCGGAGAGGGAGGAATCCCCCCCTCCGAAACAGAGTTTACTTCGCGGCTTCGACAGCGCTGACCAGATTGGTCACAGCGGTCGCAGCATCGTATTCACCGTTGAAATGCGCGGTCACAACGTCGTAGATCGCATTCTTCACAGCGGCTTTATTGGCGTGGCCATGGGCGATCGAACCCACCAGCGTGCCGTTGGCCGAGGCTTCTGCAAGCTCCGCCATGCCTTGCTTGCCGCAAGCATCGAAGGCGTCGTTCGGAACGTCGGTTCGGGCCGGAACCGAGCCTTTGACGACGTTAAACGCTGACTGAAAGCTGGGTGACATGATCGCACGCGCCATTTCGCTCTGCGCGGCCTGTGCGGCTGGGTCAGTCTGTGCAAACATCGCAAATTGGTCAGAGTTAAAGCTGACGTCGCCCTGCGTGCCTGGAACGCGGAAGCAAAGAAAATCTGTGCCCGGCACTTTGCCAGCCTTGAGGAACTCGCCCTTTGCCCAATCGCCCATAATCTGAAATGCGGCCTCGTTATTGATGACCATTGCCGAGGCGAGGTTCCAATCGCGGCCCGAGAAGTTATCGTCAGCAAAGCTGCGCAGCGTCGCCATACGGTTGAACACTTCAACCATTTGATCTGATCCGAGTGCGGCCGGGTCAAGATCAATGAAGGCTTTTTTGTAGAACTCGACGCCGCCAACAGACAGGACGACGCCGTCAAACATCGTGGCATCCTGCCAAGGTTGGCCACCATGCGCCAAAGCGGTTTTGCCGCTGTCTTTCACCTTTTGCATTGCCGCGACGAATTCTTCCCAAGTGGTAGGCTGCGCAATGCCAAGGCCATCAAGGATGGATTTGTTGGCCCAGACCCAGTTTGTGGAATGCACGTTCACCGGCGCAGCAACCCAATGACCGTCATATTTCGAGAACGCCTGCAAGGCGGCAGGAACCACAGCATCCCAACCCTCTTCGGCGGCAACGGTGTCAAGGTTGGCAAGCTTGCCTTCGATAGCCCAATCTTGAATGTCAAAACCCAGCATTTGCACAGCTGTCGGTGCATCGCCTGCCGTGACGCGCGCGCGCAGCGTGGTCATTGCCGCTTCACCGCCACCGCCCGCAACCGGCATATCGATCCAGCCAATGCTCTTGGCCGCAAGGTCTTGCTTCAAAACATTCAGCGCCGCGGCTTCACCGCCCGAAGTCCACCAGTGCAGAACTTCAACGTCTTCAGCCTGCGCCATGCTGGTCGTCACCAGCAAAACTGCCACAAGTGCCGTATTCCTTCCAAAATAGTGACGCATGTAGGTCTCCTCCTGTTGCGTTCGTTTTTGCCGTCTCCCTGTAGGGTTTCAGGCCTTTTTCACCCAAGGTGCGCGCGTGCTGCCAACCCGCATGACAAGCGATTTCACCTCAAGGAACTCGTCAAAACCGTAAGCGCCGATCTCGCGGCCCTGCCCGGATTGCTTGACCCCGCCAAAGGCCACCTCTGGAAAGCCGTCCATCCAGGTGTTGGTCCAGACGGTGCCCGCCTGAGCGCGGCGACTGAACTCAAGGCAAGTCGAGATGTCGTCGCACCAGATCCCGGCGGACAGGCCATAGGTTGCGTCATTGGTAAGCTGGATGGCTTCCTCAAGCGTGCCGAAGGTCAGCACCACCAGAACCGGGCCGAACACCTCTTCACGGGCAATCACCATGTCGGGTGTCACCCCTCGCATCACGGTCGGCTGATAGAACTGATCGCCAAGGCCCGGAATTGTCAGGCTGTGGCCGCCGATGCAAACCTTGGCTCCGGCCGCGACGGCAGCACGGACATAACTGTCGATCTTTGTCGCATGTTCGGGCGTCACAATCGCCCCGACCTGCGTGTCAGGGTGAAGAGGGTTGCCAAATGCCACCTGCCGCGACAACTCGACCACCCGGGTCACGAAAGCATCGGCAATGTCTTCATGCACGATGATCCGGCTGGAAGAGTTGCAGCACTGCCCGACGTTGAAATAGATGCCAAAGGTCACGGCATCGGCGGCACCCTCAAGATCACAATTCGGGAAGATCACCTGCGGGTTTTTGCCACCCAGTTCCAGCGCCACTTTCTTCAGAGTGTCGCCAGCCCTTTTGGTGATCAACTTGCCGACGGCGGTTGACCCGGTGAAGGTCACCATGTCGACATCTGCGTGGGCGGTCATCAGGCTGCCAACCGGGCTACCATAGCCTAGAACAATGTTGCAAACTCCGGCGGGCAGACCAGCCTCAACAAGCATCTCTGCCAGCATTGCGGTGGTCGAAGGTGTCACCTCAGACGGTTTCACGACACAGGTGCATCCGGCGGCCAGCGCGAAGGGCAGTTTCTGGCTGAGGATCCAGAACGGGAAATTCCACGGCGTGATGATCGACACCACGCCGATGGGCTCCTTCAGTACCACTGCCAGTATGTCCGCCCCAAGCGTGTTATGGCTGTCGCCGTGGCTGGTGCGGGCAAGGGACGCTGCATAGCGCCACAGGTCCGCCGCCCCGCCACATTCGCCGCGTGCCTGAGAAATCGGCTTGCCGCTCTCCAACGTTTCGATCAGTGCCAGCTTTTCGACATTGACCTCGATCAGATCTGCCACCTTGTTCAGCACAGTGGCGCGCGCCTTGCCCGAAAGGCGGCTCCAGCGGCCATCGTCAAAGGCCGCGCGGGCGGCTGTGATCGCGGCTTCGGCCTCAACTTCAGACCCCAGCGCGGCTTGGCTGACCACAACGCCGTGCGAAGGTGAGATTCGGTCGGATTTACGGCCATCAACACTGTCTTGCGCGACGCCATTGATGAAATGACGGGCCTGATAGGCCGTTTTCGGCAGCGCGACCGTTTGGCCCGAGATGATGTGCAAATCTTTCATGGCTAATTTCCCGAAAACTCTGGTTTGCGCTTTTCGCGGAATGAGGCGACGCCTTCATCCCGGTCGGTGGATGCGGCGATTGCGGCACTTCCCAGTGCCTCGACCATCGCAGCGCGATCTTCGCCCTGCGCGGCGTGGATCATGGATTTAGAAATCTCGATCGCGCGCGGCGACAGGGCGACGGCGCGCTCCAACAGTGCCAAAGCCGAGGCGCGCGGGTCATCGCCCACGGCGGCAACAAAGCCGCAGGCCAGCGCACGGTCGGATTTGATGCGCTGACCAAACAGCGCCATTTCCTTGACCATCGCCTCGGGCATCAGCCGCATCAGCCGCTGCGTGCCTGACCAGCCCGGTACAATTCCGACGCCAGCCTCAGGGAGGGCAAGGCTGGCGCCGGTCGCCATCACCCGCACATCGCAGGCGGCAGCAAGTTCCAGCCCGCCACCAAAGGCGTGGCCGTTCAGAACTGCAATGGTGGGCTTTCCCAGCCGCGCCAGCCGGTCGAAAATCCGGTGGCCGTCACGCACCCAGTGGCGGGCAAACTCGGCCGGGCTCAGGTCGCCCCAGCCATTGATATCGGCCCCGGTACAGAACGCGCGGTCGCCCGTGGCCGTCAGCATCACTGCGGCTATGGTGGTATCGCGATCGATCACTTCTAGATACGCGGCGAGTTGGCCCAACATCGGGGCACTAATGGCGTTCATTTGGGCCGGATTATCGAGGCACAACTCGACCACGTTTCCGAGGCGTATCAGGTGAATGGCGCTCATTTGCCCCACCCCATTGGCGTGTCGGCCAACAGCGACAGCGGCAGGGTGATGGCATCCGGCGCAATCTGCACCCGCCCGCCGGATGCGGCAACGATATCGCGGGCAGGGTCAATGCCGGGCATGATCTCGGTAGCGATCAGGCCGGTTTCACCCAGCCGGATCACGCAGCGTTCGGTGATGTAAAGCACGTCCTGGCCCAAAGCTCGCGCCCGTTTGCCGGAAAAGGTGACATGCTCGACAGCTTCAACCATCTTGGTGAACTTTCCAGGAGTGACGACTTTGATGCCTTCGGGGGTCAGATCAATCTGTGCGCCAGCCTCGAACCAACCTGAAAACACGATCTTTTTGGCGCCAGAGGTGATATCGACAAATCCACCGCAACCCGCTGTCAGATAAGGTTTTTTGCCAAGTTTCGAGACGTTGACGTTGCCTTCCGCGTCGACCTCAAGGAACGAAAGGAACGACACATCGAACCCGCCACCTTGGAAATAAATGAACTGCTGAGGCGAGGGCACGAAAGCATCGGCGTTGGACGCACAGCCAAAGGCAAATCCGGTCAGCGGCATGCCACCAACAGCGCCCTGTTCAATGGCCCAAGTCACCGCCTCTGGCTGACCTTCTTCCAGAAGAATACGCGGCACAATGGCCGAGATACCAAAGCCCAGATTGGCGGTCATGCCGGGGCGCAACTCCATCGCTGCGCGGCGTGCAATGATCTTCTCGACACCATGTTCGGCTAGGGTAAAGCTGTGCCACGGCCGCATGATCTGGCCGGAAATCGCTGGGTCATAATGGGTTTCGCAGGTTTGTTTCTGATCGGGGTCGATCACCACCAGATCAACCAGATGCCCCGGCACCCGCACGTCATGGGGCCGCAAGGACCCGCGTTTGGTCATGCGGCTGACTTGGGCAATCACCAGACCGCCGTGATTGCGCACGCAAATTGCCTGCTCCAACCCGCCCAGATAGGCACCTTCGTGTTCATAGGTCAGGTTGCCGTGCTCATCCGCCGTGGTGGCGCGCAAAATGGCAACGTTCGGGATGATATTGGGGAAATGCAGCCAGGTGTCGCCGCCAAACTCAACCCGGCTAACGATGGGCGAGGCCGCGCCCGCCGCGTTCATAGCGCAACCTTCGCGGATTGGATCAACGAAGGTTTCCAAACCCACCTTGGTCAACACGCCAGGGCGGTTTGCTGCCGCATCCCGGTTCATGTCAAACAGGATGCCCGAGGGCACGTTATAGGCTGCCACCCGGTTTTCTACGACCATCTTCCAGATTTCCGGCATCGGCTTGCTGGAAGGACCAGATGGATAAGACCCCCCCAGGATGCGCGCCAGAAGTCCGTCCTTGGCAATGTGATCAACACCCTTGACGCCGTACATGTCACCGGCTGCAATCGGGTGAATGGTGGTCAGATCACGCGGGTGGCCATCTGCATCAAAGCGCGCGCCGATCGCCGCCAGCACAAGGTCCGGGCAGCCCAAAGCTGACGACGAAGACACCGTGACGACAGACCCATCGCGAATGCGGGCGGCTGCATCCGCGGCACTTGTCAACTTGCTCATCGGGTCTCTCCATAGTTCACGGTCTGGCACTGGCCGGTGCGCGCGGCATCGCGAACTGCACAGGCAATCTTCAGGGATTTCACCCCGTCGCGTCCCGACGCAGCAGGCTTAGCCGTGCCCGCCATCGCCACGCAAAAATTCCGCATGACATTCTCGTAAAGCGCGCTGCGGTCGTATTCGATGCGGGCTGTTCTCTGCGCAGTGATCAGATCAATCTTGCCCACAGGCTCTTGCGACAGCACGCTTCGCACCAGAATGGAGCCCTCGCTGCCATGCACTTCCAGCCCCGACGCAGCGAAGAGATGGGTAAAGCTTTCATGGCTGAACACCATGGCACCCGAGGGCATCACCCAGACTGACATCGCGCTGTCTTCTACCCCTTGGCCCAGCCCGGTGGCATCCATGTGGGGCACGGCTGAAACCGGGCCTTCTCCCAGCAAAAACCGGGCGGTATCGGCGTTGTGGACCGTCAGATCGGCAATCATACCGCCGCCCGCAACTGGATTGTCCAGCCGCCAGCCCTGCAGATGGATCGGTAGTTCCACCGCATGAAACACCCGTAATGACAGCGCCTTGCCGATCTTGCCTTCGGCGATCAGGTTGCGGATGGCGCGCAGGCTGCCCGCGCTGCGCAGATGGTGATCGGCAATCGTGCTTGCCCCGATAAGCGTCAAGTTCACAGCAACGCCCTCCCAGAACACATTTATGGATCGTTCCATATTCATAATGGAGGAATTTATACGCTGTCAATAGGAACGTTCCATAATCACGCTCTAGATAAATCAGAAAGTAAAGACCATTGATCTTGTTGGGTTTCTAGGTGGCAAGTACTGCTGCCGCCGGGCCAAAGGTGACAGGACCAGACTGCAACTGCCCGACGTTAGAATCAGCGGCGGCACGAGTCAGGCAACCGAATTCTCGGGAGACTCGGCCACATAGTGAAAAATCTGACCCTACAACAACCCCCGCAGAACGCGTTGGATGGCAGCGCGGCTCTCAAGGCGCTCTTGGCGGTTCAGGGCCGCATCAAGCCCTTCGCGCGATGCAAAATTGACGGCAAGAACCAGCGGCACGTTGGGGCATGATCGTCGCGGTCGGTAACTATGTGCCGCCCACTGCGTTCGCCAATGTGGCCGACGGCATGACCTTTGAGCGCTACAAGATGGCTTCGGCCCGATGGAGGCAGGATATGAAACCTTTGGGGCAAGGCACTGATCGGGGCGCAATGGCTTTTTACCGGCAAGGGTCTGGGGACCAGAAAACAGTTTGAAGCCTGTGCCTTTATCGGGCCGAAGATGCAGGTGGATTACCCCGATATTCAGTATCATTTCCTGCTGTTCGCCGTGTGTTATGATGGCCGCGCCGCAGTCAAAGGTCATGGGTTTCAGGCCCATCTCGGGCCGATGCGGTTAAAATCGCGAGGGTCGGTGACGGTGCCCCTGTGTTAGGGGGATCCGATGGATGCACCGAGGATCCTGTTCACTACATGTCCGACCCTTCGGATTGGAAGGATTATCGCAGTTGTATTCGCCTGACTCGCGAGATTTTCGGTCAGGATGCCATCAAGGGCTTTGTGAAATACGAAATCCAGCGAGGGGCCGGGGTGCAACGCGATCCAGAGATGAATGCCTTTATCAAACAGCATGTCGAAAGCGCCTATCGCCCATGCGGGGCGGCGCGGATGGGGCGGTGCGATGATCCGATTGCGGTGGCGGGCGCCGGCTGCCGGGTGATCGGGGTTGAGCGGCTGAGGGTGGCCGACAGCTTGATCTTCCTGCGCGTGACCAATAGTAATCTGAATGCCCCCTAGATCATGGTGGGGGAAAAGGCGGCAGATTGTCTGCTGGGGCGGGTGCCACTTGTGCCTTCCCATCAGCTGCCATGAATCAACCCGGCGTGGGCCAGCAGCCAGAGTTATATATACCTCGAGGTTTTGGTCTGATTTCACCTGAAATCAAATTTATACCAAGCGCTTGTTATATCCTTGTTTTTAGTCTTGCCTTTGCAAAGCTGGTTTCGGCGCTGGACTGAGGCGATGCTGAAATCATTGGTCGGCTAACAGAGGTTGAAAGCGAACGCGCCCCAGCAGACCGCGTTTGATAGCCACATTCGCATTCATCTCGATCATCGCGTTGTAAGGGCACGGCTTGGGATTGGCGGGTCAGATCCCGGACAGGCTCTTGATAACCGTCCTTGCCGCAGCGCTCACCGGATCAATGGTTTCTCGCAGCAGTTGAATACGGTCAAATCTGTTGGGATCTTGGGCCATTGCGGACCGCAATGCAGCACCAAAGGCCATGCGAAGCTCGGTGCCGATATTAAATTTGCAAATCGTGGTTTCGCGCGCCAACTGATGTCGCCGCGCCGCCATAATGCCCGATCCGCCATGCAGGACCAGCGGTAAATTCGGGGCCGCCGCCTGAATGGCCTGCACACGGGCCAGATCGACGGTCGCATCCGGCCGGATCATCAAATGGCTGTTACCGACAGAGACCGCCAGCGCATCCACCCCGGTTTCGCGGACAAAAAGCGCCACTTCGGCGGGGTCGGTTCCAAGGGAGTGCGCCCCGCCGTGATATCCGACATAGCCCAGTTCGGCCTCGACAGACACGCCTTGCCGGTGCGCAAAGCTGACGATTTCGGCGGTTCGGGTGATGTTCTCGGCGAGCGGCAAGGCAGATCCGTCATACATCACCGACGTGAAGCCGCAGTCGATCGCCATTTGGCATACGGCGGCATCTTCACCATGGTCAAGATGCGCCACAACCGGAACCGAGGCGGCCTCGGCCAAGGTGCGAAACATCGCACCCATCACCGGCAAAGGCGTGTGGGCGCGACAACCGGGCCCGGCTTGCAAGATGACTGGGCGTTGCAATGCCTCGGCTGCGTGGACATAGGCTACAGCGTCCTCCCAGCCAAGCACCACCAACCCGGCCACGGCGGTGCCATCGGTCAGGCAGGGGGTCAGCACCTGTTGCAGCGTAGCAAGGCTCATTTGAATTTGGCGATCATATCTTTGATTCCGGGAATAGTTTCGATCTGATCGGCATGGCTGGGTTGAAAATATTGCACCAACGAACGTTGGGTTTCGCCGGCAAGAACGGTGAAATAATACATCTCATAACCCGGAAGCACGCAACAGGGATGATAGCCCTTGTCGATGGCAACCGTTGATCCGTCAACGATATGGTAGGCGTCACCCGATTTGCCATCCTCACGTTGCAGCATTTGCAGACCCGAGCCGTGGGGCGGATTGAAGCGGAAGTTATAGGCCTCGTCGTGGCGGGTTTCGTCGGGCAGGCGGTTGGTGTCGTGCTTGTGGCTGGGAAAGCCGGACCAGCCTCCGGCACCAACGGTGTAAAGTTCCGACACCAGCAATCGGCCGACGCGGCCATGGTATTTGGTGCCAAGGATATGCTTGATTTTCCGGTGGGTCTTGGTGTCATCGGACCCGTATTGCACTGGGTCAATATCGCCTGCGCGCACCGCAAAAGCAGGCAACACCTGATCAAACAGCGCGCCCGCGATGAAGATTTCGGCGTGATCGGATTGGCACGTCAGCGTGGCAGCCATTCCTGAGGAGATATAGACGCCTTCGGGCGCGCCATCCCAGACATTCAGGCGGCGGGTGCCGATGGTGGCAAAGCTGTCGGTGCCGGTCTGCACGTCGATGGTGCCAGTCGCGGGCACGAGGCAGGTCTCATATCCGGGCACATGCGAGGTGAAGCTTTCGCCACGTGTCAGTTTGACGATGTTGAAATACACCAACGGCACCTTCGGGTGACCCGCTGCGATGATGGCCTGATTTTGGTTGTCATAGGGGGCAATGTGCATAAGCGGCCTTTCGGATCGTCAATACTGGCTGATGAAGTGGTCGAGTGCTGCGGTATCGGGCGAAGCCGGGGCGCAGCCGATGCCTGCCACGATGAGGGCGGCGGTCGCCGCCCCGCGCCGGACAGAGGTTTCAAGGGTATGGCCCTGCGCCAATCCCGCCAGAAGCCCCCCCATAAAGCCGTCACCAGCGCCCATCGGTTTCCGGGCGGTGACGGGAAAAATTCCGGTCTCGAAGCTATAATCAGGTGTAAAGGTGATCGAGCCCGCCGCACCGCGCTTGTAAATGGCGAGCAGCGCGCCGTGGCAGGTCAAAGACTTCGCATAGGGCTTGCCCTTGTCATGGCTACTGGCCAGCAAGCCAAATTCATCATCATTCCCGACGATGATATCGGATGCGGCGCTGGCTTGGTGGCAAATCAGTGCGGCCTCTGCTGGCGAAGTCCATGAATAGGCACGATAGTCGATATCCAGAACAACCAAGGCCCCTGCCATGCGAGCTTGCGCCATGGCGGCAAAGCTGGCGTGGCGCGAGGGCTCGCAGGCAAGCGCCGTTCCGGTGACCACAAGGGCTGCGACGCCGGAATAATCGACTGCCGCCACGTCGGTATCGCACAGGCAAAAATCGGCGGCTCCGTTTCGGTACAGAACGCTTTGGCAGTTGCTCGCAATGGTTTCCACCACCGCCAGTGAATTGCGCGCCTCGCCAGCCGTTGCGCGCAGATAACGGGTATCGACGCCGTAGCGCGTAAGTTCAGCGACGCAATAGCGCCCGATCGGATCATCGGACACGCAAGTCAGCAGCGCCGCACCAACACCCTGACGGGCAAGCGCCACCGCGATATTGCCCGCAGACCCACCAATCGCCGCGGTATACCGCTGCGCCTGTTCAATCCGCGTCCCGGGGGGATCGGCGTAAAGATCCATGCCAACCCGACCCAAGACCACGAATTGGTTCAGTTTGATCCGCTGCCACAGCCGCTGCATCACAGGCCCCGCCTTTGATTGGCGCGACCGGCTTCGATCTTGGCGCGGGCGGTTCCAATAGCTTCGCGCGTGCTGACTTCGGGGGTTCCGACCTCCCACCAAGCGTGGCCTTGGTCGGTCCAACCTTCGTGCGCATCAACTTTCATCACGATGACACAGGTGCGGTCGGCGATTTTTGCCCGCGCGAACGCGGCCCCAAATTCATCGACCGACGCCACCTCTTCGGCAATCGCCCCCATTGCGCGGGCGTGGGCGGTGAAATCGACGCCAAACGGTGCTGCGATGGTCGGGCAATCGGCAAAAAGCGTGTTGAAGCTTGCATTGCCCGTGTTGTTTTGCAGCTTGTTGATGACTGCAAACCCACCATTATCCAACACCAGCACGATCAGTTTGTGGCCCGAAAGCACCGATGAATAGATATCCGAATTCATCAGCAGATAAGACCCGTCGCCCACAAAAACCACAGTTTGCGCGTCTGGCTGGGTTTCGGCTTGCGCGATGCGCGCGCCCCAGCCGCCTGCGATTTCATACCCCATGCAGGAAAAGCCGAACTCGACGTCTACGGTGCCGATGCCAAGGCTACGCCAGTTGGCGGTTATCTCGGCAGGCAAACCTCCTGCGGCGGTGACGATGCGGTCTTGCGGCGTGCAAAGCGCGTTCACTGCACCGATGGCCTGCGCATAGCTGGGCAATCCATTGCGTGGGGCAACGTTGTGCGCGACATAGGCATTCCAATTCTGTCGCTCGGCTTGTGCCAAAGCCAGCCAATCGGTTGGGGCGCGGTATTGGCCAAGCGCCGAATCCAGCGCCGCCAACCCAGTTCGCGCATCACAAACCAAAGGTTGCGACAGATGTTTGCACGCGTCGTGGCGTGCCGCGTTCAGGTTGATGATGCGGCTGTCCTGAGCGAACGCGGCCCATGATCCGGTGGTGAAATCTTGCAAGCGCGTGCCAACGGCAAGGATCACGTCGGCGGATGCCGCGACTGTATTGGCACTGTCTGATCCGGTCACACCCAGAGGGCCGATGTTCAAAGGATGATCCCAAAGCATATTCGCGCGCCCGGCGATGGTTTCCACAACCGGGATCGCGTGACGTTCGGCAAAGGCAGTTAACTCTGCCACAGCGCCCGAATATTGCACGCCACCACCCGCAATCATCAGCGGGCGTTTCGCTGCGCTCAAAAGCGACACAGCCGCTGCAACCTCCACCGGGTCCGGGGCGGGACGGCGAATACGGTGAATGCGCGGTTCAAAGAAGGCGGCGGGGTAATCATACGCCCAGCCCTGCAAATCTTGCGGCAACGCCAAGAACACCGGGCCGCAATCTGCAGGATCAAGCATGGTGTTCAGGGCGGCGGGCAGGCTGTTCAGGATCTGGGCTGGGTGGGTGATGCGATCCCAATACCGGCAAACCGCGCGAAACGCATCTGTCACGCCAAGTGCCGGATTACCGAAATGTTCAAGCTGTTGCAGCACCGGATCTGGCAGGCGCGTGGCGAAGTTGTCGCCGCACAGCATCAGCATCGGCAGGCGGTTGGCATGGGCCAAGGCCGCAGCCGTCAGAAGATTGGCGGTGCCAGGCCCGGCAGAGGCGGTGCAGAACATGAAGCGCCGCCGCAGTTGCGCCTTGGCGTAGGCCGCCGCTGCAAAACCCATACTCTGCTCATTCTGTCCGCGATAAAGCGGCAACTCGTCCCGCGCGGCATAAAGCGCCTCGCCCAACGACGGGGCGTTGCCATGACCAAATATGCCAAAACCACCCGCGCAGACCCTCTGCACCTGCCCGTCAATTTCAATGAACTGATTGGCCAGAAAGCCTACGATGGCCTGCGCTACGGTCATCCGCAGGGTCGCCGTTTTCAAATCGCCTGCGGGCAAACTGGTCGTGGTCGGGTCCATGCTCGTGCCTTTTTGCCTGAGGGTCGGAATCGCATTGACGATGCATCGCCAGTTACGATATCAATTTTGCAACCGGTTGCAAACTGTTTCGAAGGAAGTCCGCCATGCGCGAAATAGGCATAGGAATTGTTGGCGGCGGCTACATGGGCAAGGCGCATTCGGTGGCGATGGCGGCTGTGGGCGCGGTGTTCAACACAGCACTTCGGCCCCGGCTTGAGATGATCTGTGCCACCTCGGATGCCAGCGCCGAGCGCTATCGCGCCGCTTTTGGCTTTGCGCGGGCGACTGCGGATTGGCGGGCATTGGTGGCGGACCCGCGCGTTGAAGCCATAGTGATCGCCAGCCCGCAAGAAACCCATCGTGCCATCGCCGAAGCGGCATTTTCCGCGAACAAACCGGTGTTTTGCGAAAAACCGCTCGGCGCAAATCTTGATGACAGCCGCGCGATGGTGGCGGCGGCGCAGGCCTCGGGCTGCGTCAATATGGTTGGGTTCAACTATATCCGCACGCCCGCTTCACAATATGCCCGCGCCCTCGTGCAGCGCGGCGAGATCGGCGATGTGATCTGGTTTCGCGGCGAACACAGCGAGGATTTCGACGCCGATGCGACCAAGCCCGCGACCTGGCGCAACTTTGGCGCGGCCAATGGCACAATGGGCGATCTGGCCCCGCATATGATCAACGCGGCGCTTGCGTTGATCGGCCCGATCGCCCGTCTCAGCGCCGATATCGCTACGGTTCATTCAACACGGCCGGGGTCCGAAGGGGGCGTGTTGAACGATGATATCGGGCAGTTCATGTGCCGGTTTGCCAATGGTGCTATGGGGCATCTGTCATTCAGCCGCGTGGCCTTGGGCCGTAAAATGGGCTATGCCTATGAAATAACGGGAACAAATGGTGCAATCCGCTTTGATCAGGAAGATCAGAACGCGCTTTGGCTTTACCGCGCTGATGATGCGCCGGGACAACGCGGGTTCCGCAAGATCCTGACCGGACCTGACCATCCCGATTATCTGGAATTCTGTCAAGGTGCCGGCCATGGCACAGGATATCAGGATCAGATCATTATCGAGGCGCGGGATTTCCTGCGCGCGATCGAAACCAATCAATCGATCTGGCCAAGTTTTGCCGATGGCATGGAGGTCAACCGCATTATCGAGGCCGCACATGCCTCGGCTCGGTCAGGCAAATGGATAGATCTATAGGAGGATGTCAAAGATGATAAAGATCGGCAATGCGCCGTGCTCTTGGGGTGTTGAATTCGCCAATGACCCGCGCAACCCGGATTGGCGCCGTGTGCTGTCCGATTGCGCGGATGCGGGCTATAAGGGCATCGAGCTTGGGCCGATTGGATTCATGCCAGAAGACCCGGCGATTCTCGCCGATGCCTTGGCTGAAAATGACCTGACCCTGATTGGCGGCGTGGTGTTTCGCCCGTTTCACGACAGCGCCAAATGGGACGACCTGTGGGACGCGGCAGAGCGCACCTGCAAAGCCTTGGTGGCCCATCGCGCCCAGCATTTGGTCCTGATCGATTCGATATCGCCGCGCCGCGCCGCCACCGCCGGACGCGCTGTCGAGGCCGAAAAGATGGACCCGGCCGAATGGGAAGGCTTTGTCGACCGCATCCGCCGCGTGGCCCAGTTGGGTGTTGATCACGGGTTGACCGTTGGCATCCACGCCCATGCCGCGGGCTTCATCGACTTTGAGCCGGAACTAGAGCGGTTGCTGTCCGAAGTGGACGAAGGCCTGCTGAAAATCTGTTTTGACACCGGCCACCATTCCTATGCCGGTTACGACCCCGTGGCCTTTATGCGCCGCCACATCGACCGGATTTCCTATATGCACTTCAAGGACATCGACCCTGCAGTCAAAGCCCGTGCCGTGGCACATCACACGGGGTTCTATGAGGCCTGCGGGCAGGGAATATTCTGCAATCTTGGCACCGGCGACGTGGATTTCGCCAGCGTACGGCAGGTATTGCTGGACGCAAATTTCAGCGGCTGGTGCACGGTTGAACAAGACTGCGACCCAGCGGGCGGCACCTCGCCTATTGATGATGCGCGCGCCAATCGCGCCTATCTTTCCTCCATCGGCTTCTGAGAAAGGTCGGACTATGAAAAGACTGAACTGGGGTATGATCGGTGGCGGCAACGGCAGCCAGATCGGCCCGGCGCATCGGCTGGCGGCAGGGCTTGACGGCCATTTCAGCTTTGTCGCCGGCGCGCTGGATCATGATCCCGCTGCGGGCCGCGCTTTCGCGCAGTCGCTGGGAATCGCCGCCGACAGGGCATATGGCGATTGGCGCGAGATGCTGGAAGGCGAGCGCAACCGCGCCGACAAGATTGATCTGGTCACCGTCGCCACGCCCAACGCCACCCACTATGAGATCAGCAAGGCATTTTTGCAGGCTGGCATCACAGTGCTGTGCGAAAAGCCGATGACAGTGACGGAAGGTGAGGCGGAAGATCTGGTTTTGACCGCCCGTGCAAGCGGTGCGATTTGCGCGGTGAACTACGGCTACACCGGCTATGCGCTGGTGCGGCACATGCGAGCGATGGTGGCGCGCGGCGATATTGGCCGCGTCCGGTTGGTGGTGGCGGAATTTGCCCATGGCCATCATGCCAATGAAGCCGACGCTAACAATCCGCGCGTGCGCTGGCGCTATGATCCGGCACAGGCGGGGGTTTCGGCGCAATTCGCCGATTGCGGCATCCACGCTTTGCACATGGCCAGCTTTGTCACCGGGCAAGAGGTGGCGAAGCTGTCGGCAGATTTCGCGTCCTGCCTGCCTTCGCGGGTGCTGGAAGATGACGCAATGATCAACTTCCGTATGGACGGTGGCACCGTTGGTCGGCTTTGGACTTCGTCGGTAGCCATCGGGCGCCAACACGGCCTGGCCATTCAGGTCTTCGGCGAGACCGGCGGTCTACGCTGGAGCCAAGAGCAGCCGAACCAGCTTTTTTACATGCCGTTGGGGCAACGTTTGCAGGTAATCGAGCGCGGCGAGGGCAATCTTTCACCTGAAGCCGACCGCGCCTCGCGCGTCACCGTCGGTCACGCCGAGGGCATGCCGCTGGCGTTTGGTAACATCTACCGCGATCTGGCGGAAAGCCTGTTTGCCGCAAGGGAAAACCGTGCGCCAGATCCGGCGATTTCGCTGTTTCCGACCGCCGAAGATGGTCTGCGATCTATCGCCGCCATTCATGCGGCTGTGGCCTCGGCGGGCCAAGACGGCGTCTGGGTTGATGCGCGACCGGCGCTGTTTCGCTGACAGGTCAAGGCATCGGCCGCAGTGTGCGGCGTTCGACGATATGGCAAGGAAACAGCCGGGCCTCGGGGATCGCTCCGGGGTCCGCAAAGCTGGAAATGATCAGGTTGATCGACGCGCGCACGATGTCCTCAAAGGGTTGATGGATCGTGGTCAGCGCAATGTTCGCCCAACAGGCCATTGCCATATCGTTCAAACCGATGATGCCCAAATCCGTCGGCACAACCAGACCCGCATCCTGCGCCGCCGACAGAGCTCCGATCGACAAGACATCATCGCCGCAGAAATAGGCTTCGGCTGATGTGCCCCGCAGCAGGCGGGCCATTTCAGCGCGGCCGGCTTCGAAACTATACGCACCAGCAAAGCTGACCAAAGGCGTCACAGCCTTTGCCTTGGCCGCCGCGACAAAGCCTGCAAGGCGGTCTTGCGTGGTCGAGGCCTGCTCGGGCCCGCCCATGAATCCGATACAACGATAGCCCCGGGCGATCAGGGTTTGGGCCGCCATTGCTCCGGCCTCAAAGTTGTCGATGCCCACCACATGCACGGTTGGGGACAGTGTGGCGCGGCCAAAGGCATGCACCACCGGCAGGCCCGCATCGCGAAACGCCCGTGCAAAGCCTACCGGCAGATGCGAGGAAGCCACGATCACGCCATCGACCGAATATTGCCGCAACAGTTGCACCGAACGTGCCGGGTCGGTTTCATCCGACAGATTGACCAACAGCGGGCGCAAACCCTGCTCTTGCAGGCCGCGGGTGAAAAGGTCGAAGATCTGCAAGAAGACCGGATTGTGGAAGTTGTTTGAAACCAGTCCGACCAGTTGGGTTTTCCGTGTTGTCAGGCTGCGGGCCAGGATGTTCGGGCTGTAGCCCAGTTCGGCAGCCGCGCTTTCAACTTTTGCGCGGGTCTTGGCCGAAACCGAAGCCCCATCCGTAAATGACCTCGAAACCGCCGCCCGCGACACACCCGCTCGTGCTGCAACGTCTTTCAAAGTGATTGCCATGCCGTTCTTCATCCCGCGCTGTCCAATGCTTCAAGGCAACGTAACGGTCGGCGCCGCGATTGTCATTGCGTCTGCGAACCATGATCATCGTTGCAAGGTGCGATGCAGGATGTTGCGCTGACCACGGCTTCCTACCGCACAACTCACGTTTTGGCTCCAATGGGCTCTGTTGCACAAACTGGCTGACGGCCGGACTTCTTGTTATTCCGGAAAGCCCTGTCCCGTGCCCTTTGTGACAGGGATGCCTCGCGGTGAAGCCGTTCAGAACAGCAACACGAACCTGGAACTCCACGACCTGACGGTCGACGTCCCGCGCCATAACGTGCTGGCCCCGCAGTTTCACGCAATGCACTTTGTTTCGATGCGGCTTCAACGGTGGTCGCCGCTCCATCGTCGCCAGAGCGCGCGACCAATGTATTTCGACGCACGCAGGGCTTCGGTGCGCGCGACCGCGCCTGCTGTGACAGTCTTCCACGGCTTTGCCTTTTTGCATGACGGGATGCTTGCGACAGCGCCGTGGGTTGGCGATGTCCTGATCAGCGGCGATCTGGGCCAACAGATCGGGCAGCATGGGGGCGTTCCCAACGTTGCTGCTGGTGATCTTGATCGCCCTGATTTCCAACGTTTGCTCGTCGATCCGAGATGAACCTTGCGCCAAACGCAGCCTATTCGGGTTTTGGCCGTGGCATCAAAATCGGCAAAGCTGTTTGGTGTGCTTGCAGATATCGGCGAAGGGCTGCAACCAAGCAACCGGTGGGTGGGAGCAGCCATCGCCGGGGTCTGGGTTGCGACGAGAACCGCTACTCTGACCGAATTTATCTTGTTTGGCACGAAGGGGGCAACTGAAATGCTGTCACGCATTGCTTCTGGCGCGCCTACTCAATCCTACAATCTTTTCACCGAAACCTGCCGATCGCTGTTCGGGAACATCCGGCGGCGGTCCTTTCAGGCCGCAGGCAGTCCGTTTTGCGATCTGTCTGATACCTCACTCGGGGCGTGTCGGCTGTCCAAGATGTCGGCATCGCCGCATGGCGTGATCGGTAATAAAGTTGCTGCGCGCAGCAGCGACGAGGATTGCATCAAGGTTCTTGTGCAGATCGAGGGCCAGTAGAATTCTCGGCAGGGCAGGCTTAACGACCGCCTGAAAAGCCACTACGCGGTGATCTGAGACCCCTGAAGGCCGTATTTCGTGGTCAACGCAACCCATGTCGATCAGGTGATTTTGCAAATCCCACGCGCGGCTTTGTCGGATCGCGCGCTAAAGCGCCTCGCCAATCCGCTGATCCTGCCCGGCGGACCGGATCATCAATCCGCCACGCTGGCGTCTTTCATCGAAACCTCGGCCAAGGCCGCCGCCACCATGCGCAGCGAGGTGAAAGCGTCACTGAGGGTGTCGCTGACCTGTTTCGCCGAAGGTCTGATCTGCGACAGCTTCGCGTCGTCCATGGTGGAAACCATGGATTCCGACTCGCTTTTGCTGCGCGTTAGCGGCTCAAGGTTTATGTCCATGGCCATCTCGCCGACCATAAGCTGACGCTGGATATGTTGGTCCATGCGATGGGATGTTCGGTGCGCTATCTGCACCGGGCGTTTGACGGCGAGTGCGTCACGCTGCAACGCTATATCTTGCAGGCTCGGCTGGACCACAGCCGTCGGCTGCTGTCGCTGGACACCCATCGCAACCGCGCGATTGCCGAAATTGCCTTCCAATGCGGTTTCAGCTCCAGTTCGCAGTCTTCCCGGCAATTTCGCGATCGCTTAAAGATGACGCCGTGCGATATGCAGTTTTCGGGGCTGGCCTGAGATCGCGGCAACCATCTATCAATCAAGCGGTAGTTCGGTGGTCGATTTGATTTGGCGTAGCACGAAACTGGTGGATGCGGTACGCACGATACCAAGCGCAAGCAGGTGGTGCATCAGGAAATGCTCCAGATCCTCGGCATCCCGCGTGACGACTTTCAGGATATAATCGAACCCGCCCGTCACCCGCGCACAGTCGATGATCCGCGCCTGTCCCTGCACGAAACCGTCAAACCGCGCGACGGTCGCCGCAGTGTGCTCGGTCAGCGAAACCTGCACATAGGCCACAGCGCCAAGGCCGAGTTTGCCCTGATCCAGCAGTGCCACATAGCCCTTGATGACCGCAAGATCCTCCAACCGCTTTAGCCGCCGCCAAGCCGGGGACGACGACAGCCCCGCCGCATCGGCCAGATCCTGCGTCGACGCACGCCCGTCGCGTTGCAACACCCGCAGCAGACGACGATCTGCCTCTGTCAGTTCAATTTCCGGCATAAGATTTCTTATTTTGGCAAATTTGTGGAATCAGGTTTCACTTATCTGCCGCTGATGCTGAAATCTGGCAAGTTATTTCTCGGCATCCGTGCCAGATTATTGCAGTGCAGACCTAGGGGGACGCCATGCCAAAATCCACAGATTACGCGGCAAAACTGCCCGACGGCAGCGGACATATTGCCTATGACGCCGCCGAAGACAGCGTCTGGCACGATCTGATGGCGCGGCAGATGCCGTCGGTGCGGCAGCGTATGGCCAGCCCTTATCTCGATGGTCTGGCACAGTTGCAGTTACCAACCGACCGCGTGGCGCAATGCGCCGAGGTCACGGAAGCCCTGCGCGCCGCCACAGGCTGGCGGGTCGAGCCGGTGCCAGCTCTGATCGCCTTTGGTCGGTTTTTCTCACTTCTGGCGGACCGCTGTTTCCCGGCGGCGTCTTTCATCCGGCGGCGTGAGCATTTCGATTACATCGAAGAACCCGACATTTTCCACGAGATTTTCGGCCATGCCCCGCTATTGACCGATCCGCGCTTTGCGGGTTTCAGCCATGCCATCGGACAAGCGGGGATGCGGGCGCAGAAGGTCGATTACGCGTGGCTGATCCGGCTCTATTGGTTCACCATCGAATTTGGTCTGACACGGGAAGATGGCGTGCTGAAGGGGCTGGGCTCGGGCTTGGCCTCCTCTATCGCCGAGTTGCAATGGGCGACCTCGGGCCAGCCGGAACTGCGGCCGTTCGATGTGATCGACATTCTGCGCACGCCCTACCGCATCGACATTCTGCAACCGGTGTATTTCGTGATCGAGGATCTGGATGATCTGTTCGCGGCAGCCCAGCGTGACCTGCTGGCGGATGTGGCCACGGCGCGCGCGCAGGGACTTCATGCGCCAAAATATCCGCCGAAGGCGGTTTGAATGACCCTGTGCGATCTGACGCAGCGCACCTGCGCCCTCTGCCAAGGCGACGGCACGCTGCTGCTGCCTGATCCGGCGGCGATGCTGGCGGGCCTGCACCCCGACTGGCGGTTAGACGGCAGCCGCCTGTTGCGTCGCTTTGCGTTCGAAGGCTTCGTCTAGGCGGTGCAAATGCCCAATCTCGCGGCTTGGCTGGGCAAGAAGATGGCGCATCACCCGGATGTGGGTTTTGGCGGGGGCTGATGCGAGGTTGCGCTGAACGATTTGGGCCTGCGCGTCGGGCAACGCAGGGGTGGCCGACGGGTGCGCCAGAACAGTATTCAAGTCATTCGGACCGCTCTGACAGATGCGGCGGCTTTGAGCTTTGATGCGATTGCCGAGGTGCAGCCGGGCGGCCACTTCTTCTCGGTCGCGCATAGGATGAAGCGTTATCAGACCGCGTTCTACCGCCCGCTCGTGGTGGATCTGTCAAACCACGGCGCTTGGACCGAAGCCGTGGCGCTGACGGCTGACCAGCGGGCGACAGCGATCTGGAAGCAACGGCTTGCCGATTTTACCCCGCAAGTGGCCTGTGACGCGTGGCAGATCGGCTTAACGGGTTCGTGCAATCTAGCAGTTAATCCTGTAGTGCGCCGCCCGAAGATTGAGGGCCTTGCTGCGGATCGCAGGCTGAGACGGTCAGATTTTGTGTACAGATCTGAATATATAGTCATCACTGTACACAGAGATGGATATCCTCAGCGATAGCCTGCCGCCTGCAACTCAAACAGCTCCGCATAGCGGCCCGATTGCGCCAACAGTTCCGCATGGGTGCCGGACGATTCAACCCTGCCATCGGCCAGCACCAAAATCCGGTCGGCCATCCGCACCGAACTGAAACGGTGCGAAATCAGGATGGCGGTTTTCCCGGCGCTAAGCTCCTTAAAGCGCTGGAACACTTCAAACTCTGAGCGCGCGTCCAAAGCAGCGGTGGGTTCGTCCAAAATCAGCACCTCGGCCCCACGCATGTAGGCCCGCGCGATGGCCAGTTTTTGCCATTCGCCCCCCGAAAGCTCGACCCCATTGCGAAAGCGCTTGCCGATCATCTGATCATATTGCTTCGGCAGCCCCTCAATCACCTGATCGGCCAGACTGCGCCGGGCGGCGTCCACAATGCGCGCGCGGTTGTCGCGTTCCTCAATCCGGCCCACCGCGATATTGTCGGCGGCGCTGAGGTTGTAGCGCATGAAATCCTGAAAAATCACCCCCATAGCCCCGCGCAAACCGTCCAGATCATACTGGCGCAGATCATGGCCATCCAGCGTGATGCGGCCTTCGTCGGGGTCGTAAAGCCGCGCCAGCAGCTTAACCAGCGTAGTCTTGCCCGCACCATTTTCGCCGACCAATGCCAAAGTCTCGCCCGCGTGCAGGGTGAAATTCAACCCCCGCACCGCCCATCGCTCCGCTCCCGAATAGCGAAAGCCGACACCTTCAAACACAAAGCCTTGGCGGATCGGGTTGGGGAAGGGCAGGGCATCGGGGGGCGATAAAATCTCGGGCTGCACCTCGAAAAAGCTAAACAGATCATCGAGATACAGCGCTTGTGCTGCGGTTGAGGAAAACGAGGTCAGCAGCCCCTCCAACAACCCACGCAGCCGCAGGAAAGAGCCTGACAGAAACGTCAGATCACCCAAGCTTAACTGCCCCGCCAAAGTGCCCGCGATGATCCAGGCATAGGCCGCGTAATAGCCCAGAGTGCCAAGTGCCGTCAGTATGCCGCCCCACAAAGCCCGCTTTTGCGCGATCTTGCGGCTGGCGGTGTAGAAGCTTTCCGACAACTCGCGGTAACGCTCGGTGAGAAAGCCGTTCAGGCCGAAGATTTTGACTTCCTTGGCAGATTCCACACTTGCCGCCGTCTGGCGGACATAATCCAGCTCACGCCGTTCCGGGGTTCTGCCAAAATCCAGCGAATAGGTTTGGGCGTTGAAATGCGCCTCACCGATAAAGGCCGGGATCAGCGCCAACGCCAAAAGCAGGATCAGCCACGGATTGAAGATCACCAGACCAGCGGCAAAGGTCGCGACTGTCAGCAGGTTCTGCATCTGGGTGAACAGCAGGCCCATCAGCGTCATCCGCCCGCTGGCCTGCCTGCGCGCACGCTCCAGCTTGTCCTGAAATTCGGCATCCTCAAAATCTTCCAGATCCAGCGTCGCGGCATGTTCCATCAGGCGGATCGACGACGACATCGTCAACCGATCTGACAGCAGCGTATCGACCAGACCGACCACCCGGCCCAGCACATCCGACAGGATCGCCAGCGTGAATTCGGCCAGAACATAGCTGATCAACAGCCCCAGCGCCGCGCTGTTCCACCAGCCCCACAGATCAACGGGATGGCCCGGCAGGGCCGACAGCCGCACCACCTCGTCGATGATCAGCTTGCCGATCCACAAAGCCGCCACCGGAAGCACGGCGCGGATCAGCCGCAACAGCATCGAGATCAGCATCAGCGCGGGGCTGGCTTGCCACACCAGCCTCAGGAACGGCCCGATGTTGCGCAGGGCCGAAAACCGCGCGCGCAACGAGGCTGGGGCAGGGGGCAGACGCGCAGAACTTGCCAAACTTGGATCTCCTTATCCCCACAGCCAGTTTGGCAGAAGCCAGCGATAGGGAAAAGGGCGAACCGCGTGATGCAGGATCACAGGGTGTTGGGTTTGCCCGCGCCGCCGTCAGGCCGGATGGAAAATCGCCCGCAAGCGATCAGTGTCAAGAGCGCGGCAAACATACCCGGCTGGCTTGAAGGTCGCCACATCTTCGCCCGCCACCATCGCGTTGACGATGGCCTCCTCCACCGCTTGCACAGAAGCCAGATAAAGCGGGTCGATATGCTCGCCGTTCAATTCCTGTTTGCTCAGCACGGCAGGCGCGAACTGCGGCACCGGCCCGGGGTTGGCGGTCGAAAACGCCATGAAAATATCGCCCGAGTTGTCCCCCCCCCGGCGTGCCCCCCCGCCCAATGCCAATAGCTGCACGCTTGGCCACCTGCCGCAGCGACAGCCCGGATAATGGCGCATCCGTCGCAACGATCACTATGATCGAGCCCATTTAGGCGGAATAGAGCGAATTCTCTTGCATCAACTGCCCAACCGGGCGGCCCAGAATGCTCAGCCAAGGCCGGATGCCGTGGTTGGCTTGCACCAAGGCGGCGACGGTGTAGCTTTGCCCGCCAATCTCGATCCGGCGCGACGAGGTGCCCGTGCCGCCCTTGAACTCGTAGCAGATCATGCCGTTGCCGCCGCCGGTGGACCCCTCGGCCACCGGCCCAGTGCCGGCGTTATTCAGCGCCGCGATGGCATGTTCAGGCTGCACATGCAGCGCGTTGATGTCGTTCAGCACACCGTCATACGTCTCGGCCACCACCGGCATCGCCCAAGCGTGATGGTTCTGGAAATAATCGGCATAGGTGTCGATCATCCAGCGCGTCGCCCCCGTATGCACCGCCCCCACCCCATGGGTGTTGGTGATGCAGATCGGCCCGACGAAATAGCCCGCATCCTGAATTCAATGCGTGCCCGTCATCTCACCATTGCCGTTCAAGGAATACTGCCCCGCCCAAACTGGCATCGGAACAGAACCCGGACGCGGCAGAATGGCAGTGACCCCGGTGCGCATGTGGCAGGCAGGGTCGGTCAGGGTGCAAAACCCCACCGCGACGCCGGGGACATCGGTGATCGCATTCAGCGGGCCGGGCGTGCCGGGAAATGGCAAGCCAAGCTCACGCGCCCGAGGTTTCTGGGCCGGGTTCACAATAGTATCTTTCATGTCATTCCGTCTTTCTGGCGCGCAGCCATAGGCCCAAAGCCGCGATCACGATCAAGGCCGCGATCATCATGGTTGCGATGGCGTTAATCTCTGGTTTCACCCCCCGGCGCACCATGCCGAAGATGAACACCGGAAGCGTGGTGTTGTCGGTGCCTGCGACGAAATAGGTGATCACCAGATCATCCATCGAGATCACGAAGGCCAGCAGCGCCCCGCCCACAATCCCCGGCGCCAGTTGCGGCAGCAGCACCTTGCGCAACGTCACCCATTCCGAGGCCCCCAGATCGGCAGAAGCCTCCTCCAGCGCCGGATCAAGCCCCGCGATGCGCGCCTGCACGATGATGAAGACGTAAGAGGTCAGGAAGGTGCAATGCCCGATGATGATGGTCAGCATCGACAGGTTCATCCCGATGGTGACAAAGAAAATCAACAGCCCGATGCCCAACACAATATCCGGCATCATCATCGGCAACATCAGGAAGCCATTGTAAAAGCCTTTGGCGGCAAAGCGGTAGCGGGCCAGCGCTATGGCCGTCGCGGTGCCGATCACCGTGGAAATCGTGGTTGTGATCGCCGCCACCATCAACGAGGTGCGCAAAGCCCGCAGCATCTGATCGGTGCTTTCGATATAGACGGCGCGGTTGTTGGCATCTGCCACACGGCCACCTAACCCCAGCAGCCCACGATACCAGTCGAAGGTAAAATGCTCCCAGATCATCATGTTGACCGGGTTAGAGTTGAACGAATAGCCGATGATCACCAGCAAAGGCGCATAGATGAACAGAAAGAACAGCAGCGAGAACAGCGTCAGGATGGCCCAGCCCAGCGGATTACGCATTCTGACCTCCCTTCCGTTTGGCTGCGGCCATTGACCCCAGCAGCACCGCCAACACCACCGCCATCACGATCATCGACAGCGCCGAACCAAACGGCCAGTTGCGCGCCGACAGAAACTGTTGCTCGACCAGATTGCCGATCATCAATTCCTTCGCGCCGCCCAGCACATCCGGCACGATAAAGTTGCCGACGGAAGGAATGAACACGATCACCGCCCCGCCCAAAATCCCCGGCAGGGTTTGCGGCAGCACCACTTTCAGGAAGGTCTGAACCCGCGTCGCCCCCAGATCCATCGACGCCTCAATCAGCGCGCGGTCCAGATTGTCGACCGCCGCATAGAGCGGCAGAAACATGAACGGCACCATGACATAGACCATCCCCAGCACCACGGCGGCGGGGGTGTAGAGAATTTCCAGCGGCTCGGAAATCACACCCGCGCTGATCAACACCGTGTTCAAAATGCCAGAAGGTTTCAGGATCAGCAGCCATGCATAGAGCCGCACGATCAGGCTGGAGAAGAACGGCAACGTGATCAGGAACAGAAACAACATCCGCCAGCGGTTTGGCAGGCGGCTGACCCAGAACGCCACCGGGTAGCACAGGATCAGGCACAGCAAGACTGTCAGCGCGGCAAAGCCAAGACTGCGCGCGAGGATTTGCAGATAGATCGGCTCATAGACCTCAAGCACGTCATCGGCCCAGCCAAAAATCCGGCCATAATTCCGTGTGTTGATTTTCACCCAGAACTGAGCCGGTTAGGCGCATAATTTTCACTGAGAACTGAGCCATGTGAACCTACCCCCAAAGCGGAGAGCAGTGGGGGCAACGGAGTGATCCACATGGGAC
>NZ_JAFCTX010000035.1:0-46185 GCF_049896245.1 Cypionkella sp. TWP1-2-1b2
GGCATGGAGCGCCGTTCGACCCCAATGTCCCCGAAACCGACGAACTCAAACTCGCAGTCCTCAAGCTCGCGAAGAAGTGGAAGCCGACAAAAAAGTAGGCAGGTTCACCGGACGCTTACACACATTCTGTTTCCAACGTCGCCGCTACCCTGATCACCGCTTGCGGAGAACAAAAGGCTTTGATCGTGGTTGAGCGCCTTGGCGGTCAAAGAGTAGACATTCCCAAAAAAGTTGGTGGCAAGCTTGTAGAGGTTTTGGGCGCGGAAATCTTAGCGGTTCTCGTCGATAACTACGCTGGATGCAGAATCGACGTACCCTCGCGCGGCCATATTGAACGAACTCGCCGCCAAACACGGTGTCACCAGCATGTGGGTGCGCAAGCTGCGCGTCCAACTGGAAGCTGACACTTCCCCCGTCACCGAACCCCTGAAAATCTGATCATGGATATCACCGCTTCGCTGCTTAACGAAATGTTCAGCGGCTTTAACACCGTCTTCAACAAGGCAATGGCGGCAACGCCCGCATATTGATACAAGCTGGCGATGGATGTAAAATCCACCGGCTCCGATGAAACCTATGGCTGGTTGACGGGCGTTCCGCAGATGCGGGAATGGTTGGGCGAGCGGTACATCAAAAGCGTGACCGCCGCCCGCTACACCATCGAAAACCGCAAGTTCGAAAGCACGCTTCGGGTGAAGCGCGAAAACATCGAAGATAACCGCTTGGGCGTCTAGGGGCACGCGCAGCTTGGCTCATCCTCTATGCTTAAATATCCCCGCAGGAGGCTCTTTTGGTTGACCGCAGGTGCCTCCGGCGGGAGTATTTTGAAAAGAGCAAATCCTTTAGAGCGTGTCCGCGATCCGGGTCTGTTGCTGGCGCTTTTGGCCGTCGCGCAGCCATGCCACGGCGTAGAGGATCACCAAGCCGCCACCGATCAGCGCGGTGTCGAGCAAGAATGAGGGCGGGTTCATCGCTTTGGTGACTTGGGCTACATAAGCCAACACGGTGCTGGTGGCGAACACCGGCAGGGAATGTTGGCCGAGCAGGATCAGGCCCGCCACCTTCGGGCTGTTCGCCACGGTTTTCAGGGCGGGCAAGGCGCTGAGGGCGTAGGCGAGTGCCAGAATATGCAACAGGCGCGGCAGGAAGATAAAGCTTTTCTCGAACGAGGTGAAGACCGCCGGGAAATAGGCGTATTCGTGCAGCAGCCAAAGGGTATGGCCGCCCCAGTTTGCCACCCAGCCGATTTGTACCCAGAGGGCGGAGAGGATCAGGAACCCCCAAGCCAACCAAAGCGGTACTTTGCGCACGGCCAACCAGCGGCGGTTTTGCCGGATCGCGATTCCGGTCTGCATGCCTGCGACAAACAGCACCTGCCATGAGAACGGGTTGAAGAACCAGCCATTCGACAGCGGCCATGTTGGCATGGTGAAGCGGGCCAGACCGGCGAGAAACCACATCAGCAACGAGCCCGCCATCAACGCCCGTGGCCAGCGCACCGCCAGCGCCAGCAGCGCCGGAGCCCAAAGCATCAGCACGACATAGAGCGGCAGGATATCGGCATAGGCGAATTGGTGGCCGAGCGTTGAAAGCGGCAGCGCAAAGCCGTCCAAGTTTTCCAGCGCGGGGGCGATGTTGCGCTTGATCGCCATTTTGGCAACTTCGGAATCGTGTTGGGTGAAGGCGAACAGCGCGAGGATGCAGGCCACCACCAGCACATGCACCCACCACAGGGTGAAGGCGCGCTTCCATGGCCGCAAAGCCTCGGGCCAGCTTGCCCCGCGCAGGAATACAGCGCCATAGGCCAGCCCGGTCGCCATGCCCGACATCAGCACGAAGCCTTCGGCGCCATCGGAGAAGCCGAAGTTGCGCGAGGTCAAATTCTCGTGGATCGTGCCGGGGATGTGGTTGATATAGATCATCACCAACGCGATGCCGCGCAGCAGATCAATCCGGTAATCCCGGACGCGCGCGGGTTCAGCCAAGCTTGGCCTCCGCCAGCGGCGTGGCAGGGGCTGCGGGGGCGGTGATCGACCATGCGGCAAGCACGGCGTTGTGGCGGGTCAGGATTGGCGGGATCGTGGTGTCTTCTGGCACCGGAAACGCTTGAGGCCCTGCGATGCGCGAGGTCCACCAGATCAGCAGCGGGGCCGCTACCATCGGCAGGCCAACGGGCAGCAGCCACAGCGTCAGGACCGGGGCCATAAGATGGGTGGCGATCAAACCCGAAAGGCCCAGCCAAGAGATCCAGCTTCCGGCGGCCCAAGCCTCAGAAATATCCAATCCACCGTCTCCCCGGTTGTTCGGTGGCCAGCCACCGTCGCGTCCCAGAAGCACCTGTAAAACCGAACGGCTTTGGAAAGCCATCAGAATCGGTGCGATGAGCGAGGAAAGCGCCAGTTCGACCAGCATAGCGCGCAAGGAACCGCCGATGCCGCCAAAACCGCGCGCGCGTCCGGTGAAGATGGCATCCAGCGCCACCAGTAATTTTGGCATCACCAGAAGGCCGAAGACGCCGACGGCGAGGCCGATGGCTTTGGGGGTTTGGTCGTTGGGGAAGGTTGGGAACGGCCAGTTGGCCTCGGGGAAGTAATCGGGGATTTCGACCCAATAGACTGCAGCAATCGAGGCTGCAATGGAGGCCAGCCAGATCAGTGGGGCGATGTAGGCGAAGATGCCTTGGACGAAGACAAAGCGGCTCCAGAGTTTCAGGCCGGGGGCTATTACCAGTTTGGCATGTTGCAGGTTGCCCTGGCACCAGCGGCGGTCGCGCTTGGCGTGGTCGATGATATTCTCGGGGCCTTCTTCGTAAGAGCCTTCGAGATCGTCATCCAACCGGACCAGCCAGCCTGCACGGGCCAGCATGGCGGCCTCGACGTAATCATGGCTCATGATATGGCCGCCGAACGGGGCGCGGCCCGGCAGTTCCGGCAGGCCACAGCTTTCGGCCCAGGCACGGATGCGGACGATGGCGTTGTGGCCCCAGAACGGGCCGGTGCGGCCTTGGGTGGCGGCCAGACCGCGCGCGAAGATCGGCGAGTGGAAGCCTGCGGCGAATTGCATGGCGCGGCCAAAGCGGGTGGTGGCCCCGACGACACGCGGCAGGGTTTGCAAGAGGGCGAGTTTGGGGGCGGCCTCGATGCGGCGGATCATCTCAATGATGGTCTCGCCTTCCATCAGGCTATCGGCATCAAGGATTACTGCGTAGTCCCATGCTGCGCCGGAGGAGGCGATGAATTCTTCGATGTTGCCCGCCTTGCGGCCAGTGTTCTTTTCGCGCCTGCGGTAGAACATCCGGCCCTCGCCGTTCTGACGGGCGAGCAGGCGGGCGAACCAGTGTTGTTCTTGCAACGCGATCTTGTCGTCACGGGTGTCGGACAGCACGACGAAATCGACGCGCGCATTGATATGGGTGGCTTTCACAGACGCATCCATCGCGGCAATGCGGGCAAAGGTGATGCGCGGGTCTTCGTTGTAGACCGGCACGATGACCACGGTGCGGCCCTTGATGGTGCCGCTGACGCGGGCGACTGTGGGGCGTTGGCGCGAAGTCAGGCCGAGGAGGGCGGTGGCAGCGCCCCAAGCCAGCCACCAGGTGGAAAAGAAGATCAGCGTGCTGCGCAGCACATCCAGCAGGCCCACACCGTCCGCCGCGCCGTAGATCTGAAACACCATGCCAGCGGCTGCGGCGGCCAGAACGCTGGCGGCGATCGCCAAGGCGCGGGCGCTGATGGTGCGGTCGCGGGCGTTTTGGGCCATCGGATCAGCCGAGGCGGCGCAGGCCCGGGGCTAGGGCCCAAAGCCAGCTGCGCAGGGACCGCATCAAGCTGCCCGGCGGTGCGGTCAGCACTTGCTTTGGCATGGTCAGCGGCGCATGCGGCGGCAGCATGACATCGGCCATCCACGCCTGCTGCGTCGCAGGTTTTGCGTGGCTGGACATTGTTACACTCATGCAAGCACCCATTGATAAAGCCAGTTTTCCGACAACTTCCTACCATAACCCGTAATGTGGGCACCTAGTTCCACGGTGCCGCCCGGTTCGGCGGAAATATCCAGCACCAGACGCCAGAAATCGGTGCCGGGGATCTCGGACAGTGCCTGATGCGCGATTTCGCCGCCGGAAATCGTCACGATGGCTTTGACTTCGGCTTCGGGCGGCAGCGAGGCGAGCAGGCCGCCTTCGAAATCCACCACGAATTTACGGGTGCCATCGGCGTTATCGACACCCGAGACGCCGCCGATCCCGGCGCGGGTTTCTTTGACAAAGGCGATGTCCGAGGTGACATCGGCGGCCAAGGCACCCCAGCGCAGGCGGTAGCTGAATTCCATCATGGTGCCGGGGACGGGTTTGGCCTCGGGCACCCAGAAGGTGACGATGTTGTCGTTGACCTCAAGCGCGCTGGGGATTTCGACCAAGCGCACCGCGCCTTTGCCCCAATCGCCCAAAGGCTCGACCAACAGCGACGGGCGACGTTCGTAATGCGCGCCGGCGTCTTGATAGCTTTCAAAGTTGCGGTCGCGCTGCATCAGACCGAACGCGCGCGGGCTGGTTTCGGCGAAATACGATTCTGCGAGGCGTGGCGGGTTGTTCAGCGGCCGCCAGATGTGATCGCCATCGCCGCGATAGATCGCGAGGCCGTCACTGTCGTGGACGTTGGGGCGGTAGTCGTCGAAGGCGGCGCGGTTTTTCTCGGAAAACAGGAACATCGAGGTCAAGGGCGCGATGCCGATCTGATCGACCGCGTTGCGGAAGAACAGCCGGGCGGTGACGTCGATTTCGGTTTCAGCGCCCGGACGGATCACAAAGCGATACGCCCCGGTGCAGCTTTCGCTTTCTAGGGCTGCATAGACCGCGACTTCGCGGGCGAAGGGGGCGGGGGTTTCCAGCCAGAATTTTGAGAAGCGCGGGAATTCTTCGGGTTTGCCGAGGCCGGTGTTGATCGCAAGGCCACGCGCCGACAGACCATAGGCGTTGTCACGGCCCAAAGCGCGGAAATAGCTTGCCCCGAGGAAGGCCACGACTTCGTCGAACAGATCAGCGCGGTTCAAAGGTGCGTTCAGGCGGAAGCCTGCGACGCCCGGCAGCGGCTCATGCTTTGGCACGCGGGCAGCGACGCGGTCGTAATAGCGGAAATCGTCGGTCCAGAACGTCATCGGACGGGCCATACCGTCTTTGGTCTCAAACATCTGCACGGGTTCGGCGAACAGCCAGCCCAAGTGGAAGGCCTGCACGTTGAAGCCCGCTTTGGGGCCAGCCCAGCGGCCACGATCCGGGTTGAACTGCACGGCTTGGTAGTCGTCATAGTTGAAGCTGGTGAAGAAGCCTTCAACCTTGGCGGGGGCTTGGTGTGGCGTGGTCGCCCGTTGCTGCATTGCGGCGGTGAGGATATCAAAGTTGAATGGCTCTGCATTCACCACTTCTGGGGTCGCCGCAGCGGGGGCAGCCGTGTCGGCCCAAGCGGCGCTGGATAGGCTTGTGCTGCATTGCAGCAATGCCGCCGTACCCAGCAAAGCCAGGACGGAGCGGCGGTGGATGATCGCGGACAAACCCGGCTGACCCGGCATATTCACTCCTGCTCCCCGATTCGGGGAAAACTTAACGTAATTCGCAGGTTATCGGAAGTCGCGCCAGATGTCATGCTATGCAACCTCAGCAATCCTGCCATGCTGCAATCGCAAAGGATGCCGGACGCTAAGCCTAGACCCATTCAGGGGTTCAGATGGGGGAGGATGCACAAAAGGTCAATTCCAGATGTGTTAGCGGGCATCACAGGGTGGTGAAATGCGCGAGAAACTGCCGCATATAGGGGCAAATCGTGCTGCAACTGCACAGGGGGCGGCTTTCTGGCGAGATTTGGCGGCTGGGTTGGCCAGTATTTTCGCGGGAAAATCGCGAAAGGCCAGGGTGGGGGCGTTACAGTGTCTGAGTCAGCAGGGTAAGCGCGATGAGGGTGATCAGACTGCCCGCCAGAACCTCAACCCACGGCAAAACCTGCGCCACGCGGTGGAATGGCAGGTTGGCCAAAGCGCCCTCGCGCGCCCAGACAGCCATGCCTGCGACGGCGACGGTGATCACCGAAGTGCCAAGCCCCATCGCGAAAGCGCCTGCGATGCCCGCCAGAGCGATGCCGAGTTGCCATGTCAGGATCAGCAGGAACAACGCACCCGAGCAGGGGCGCAGGGCCACGCCGATGATCAGGGCGGCGCGGTCTTTCCAGCTGGTGGCACGTTTAAGCTCGGCAAGGCTGGGGCCGTGGGAATGGCCGCAGCCGCAGTCGGCGTCATGATGGTGGTGATGATGGTCGTGGTCGTGTGCCTGTGGCGCAAGCACAGCCGCTTGCCGCCAGATTTTGCGCAGGCCGCGTGTTGCCAGCCAGAGGCCCACTGCTGCGATTGCCAGCGTGCCAATCGGGGCCATCACGTCTTGTGCTACATTTTGGGCGGCGTCGCGGGTCCAGCCGAGCAGGGCAACGCCCGCGTAGACCAAGGCCACCGCGACCAGGCTTTGCGCCAGACTGGCGGCGAGGGAAATGCTGGCCAGCGACCAGAATGGCACCCTGCGGCCCATGCCATAGCCGCCGATCAGTACCTTGCCATGGCCGGGCCCAGCGGCATGCAGCACGCCATAGCTGAAGCAGACCGCAAGAAGGGCGAACAGCGCGCCCGGCCTGCCCTGCTTGATCGCGCGTACTCCGGCGGCGAGTTCATTTTGGATGGCGCGTTGGGCCTCGATCACCCAGCGTTCCAGCACCAAGAGGCCACCTGTCAGCCAGAGCGCCAGCAGGATCAAGGCAAGGAGCGCGCCAAGGCTGAGCAGGGTGCGTTTCAGTTTGGGCGGCATGTGACCTCCATCGCTTCGGCGAAATCGGCACCGAGTTCGGGATAGGCGGCTTCGGCATCTTGTGGCAGAGCGGCGATGGCGGCATCAAGTTTGGCGCGGGCGGCGTCTAAATCGGGCAACAGGGTGCGGGCGGTGCAGCCTGTGGCGTTGGTCAGGTTGGTGCCGAGTTTCAGGTAGTAGCCGACGTAGAGAGTGGGGTCGTAGACTTGGATCAGCAGCGGTTGGGTGATCTCAATCGGTTGGGCGAAGCTGCGGTAGTGGGTGGAGAGGATCTTGGCGTCTTTGTAGGCGACGGTCCAATCCGAGGGGCCGGCAAGCGGTAGCGGCTGGCCTGCCATCGAGGCATAGGTGTCGCCGGGATAACCTGCGTCCCAGTGCATATCAAAGCCGTTCAACTGGGTGGTTTCCTCGGGCGTCAGGTTGCCGTCGAAATCGGGATCAAGGCCCTTGTCGGTGATGATCTGCAGCGAGGTCAGGTCATCATAGCTCCATGTGATGCGTAGGCCCGTGGCGCGGTGTTGGCTGTCGAAGATCACCTCTAGCCCGGTGTCGATGAAGACATGCGGATGGGCTTGGGCGGTTTGCGCCCAGCACAGCAGCGTCATTGCCAAAGCCAGCGGTTTCATCGGCACTCCCTGTCTTGCGCGGACCCTAGAGTGGTGGCGGGGAAAGGCCAATGCTTTAGCTGTTGGGTGGCTGTTGTTTGCCATGCGGCTCGCGGGTGAGGGGATGCAGGGCTTGGCGGATGGCGGTGATGGCGGTCTTGATTTGGGCGGCATCAAAACTGCCGAAGCCGAGCAGCAGGCCGCAAGTGGGGGAGTGGGCGTAGAAGGGAGAGAGGGCGCGGGTTTCGATGCCGAGGCCGCGCAGGGTGGTGGCAAGATGCACATCGTCCAAGGGGGTGTGGAAGCGGAACAGCACATGCATGCCCTGATCGCCGGGGACGACGGTGCCGAAATCGGTCAGTTGGGCGGCACATTCCGCCAAGAGGATCGCGCGGCGGGCGGCGAACAGCAGGCGGATGCGGCGGATATGGGCGTCGTAATGGCCGCCTGCGAGGTATTCGGCTAGCACGCGCTGATCGGTGCTTTGCGCGTGGCGGTCGGCTAAGATGCGCGCGCCTGCGAAGGCGTCGGCTAGGCGCGTGGGCGCGATCAGGTAGCCCAAGCGGAGGCCGGGGAACAGCATTTTGCTGAAAGTGCCAAGGTAGATCACCGCACCTTCGGCGGCATCCAAACCCGCGAGGGCTGGAATGGGGCGGCCATCGTAGCGCAGCTCGCTGTCGTAGTCGTCCTCGATGATCCAAGCCTTGCGCGCCTGCGCCCAAGTCAGCAAGGCCAAGCGCCGCTCCATCGTCAGCACCGCGCCTAAAGGGTATTGGTGCGAGGGGGTGACGTAGGCTCCGGCGGCATGGGGGGCGAGATGCAGACCTGCGGCTACGCTGAGGCCATCATGATCGACAGGGATGGGCACTGCGATGAGGCCCGCATCTTGCACCACGGCGCGCAAAGGGATGTAGCCGGGGTTTTCCAGCCAGACCTGATCTCCGGGTTGGAACAGCACGCGGGCGGTAAGCGACAGACCTTGCTGAGTGCCTGCTGTTATCAGGATTTGGTCGGGCGTGCAGGTGATGCCGCGCATCCGGCGGACATATTCGGCGATCTGGATGCGCAGGGCTGGCAGGCCGTGTGGTCCGCTGTAGGCGGCGTCGCGCCATGGGGTGCGGGCTTGGGCGATGGCGATGCGGGTCCATGCTTTGCCGGGGGCGAGGGTTTCATTCGGGGCGCTGATGGCGAGGGGGATGGCGGCTTGCACGGTGAGATTGCGCGCTACCTCGGCCAGCAGGGCGGCGCGAGGGGGCAAGTCGGTACGTAGCGGGGGTTTGGATTTTGTGCCGGGGGGCAGAGGTATGCTGATCTGGCCTTGTGGGACGACTCGGGTGCCTGATCCGGGTTTGGCCTCTAAGTAGCCTTCGGCGATCAGTTGGGCATAGGCGGTATCGGCGGTCATCCGCGACACGCCCAAGGCGGCTGCGAGCGCGCGGGTGGAGGGGACTTGCTCGGCGGGGCGCAGGGTTTGCGCCAGCACCGCTGTGCGCAGATGTGCGGCGATTTGATCGGCCAGTGGAGCGGCTGAAAGGCCTCGGTTGAGGGGGATTTGAATTTGAAACGGGGCGGCGGCGGTTCTGCTCATATGGGTAATCCATGCTTTATACTGGCTGGATGATTATTTCGATTACTGGCTCTGTATATCTATCCGGTATCCTTCTAGCCATAGGGCATAGCCTTGCCGAAGGAGCATCAAAATGGCCGAAAACATGCAGCATTGGACATCGCGTCCACGCCCCGAAGCCGTGCCGCTGGAGGGGCGGTTTGTGCGGCTGGAAAAGCTGGAGGCAAAGCATGCCGATCAGCTTTACGATGCCTCGGTCCCCATGGATGCCGATGCGAAGTTCACTTGGCTGGCGGAGAATCCGCCCGAGGATCAGGCCAGTTTCCGCGCTTGGGTGGAGAAGGTTTCGGCCAGTGCCGACCCGATTTACTTTGCGATCATCGACAAAGCGACGGGCAAGGTCGCGGGGCGGCAGACCTTGATGCGGATTGATGCGGCCAATGGGGTGGTGGAGATTGGCAATATCTATTGGGGGCCGTTGATGGCGCGCAAGGCGGCGGCGACCGAGGCTTTGTTTCTGTTCGCGCAATATGCTTTCGATACGCTGGGCTATCGGCGGTTTGAGTGGAAATGCAACAATGACAATCTGCCGTCAAAGCAGGCGGCGCTGCGGTTTGGCTTTCAATATGAGGGGCTGTTTCGCCAGCATTTCGTGATCAAGGGGTTGAACCGGGACACCGCTTGGTTTGCGATGATCGACAAGGATTGGGTTAAGCTGAAGCCTGCTTATGAAGCGTGGCTGTCGCCGGATAACTTCGATGCCAGTGGGGTGCAGAAGCGGCGTTTGGAAGATATTCGCGCCGATTTTGGTGCGTGAGGGCATAGCAATGGCACCGCAAAGTTGTCCCGTCGACGCAACCAACCAGTTGAAGCGCCGCCATGATCGCGGCTTTTACGACCATGACACTGTGCATAAATTGCTGGATGCGGCGGTGCTGTGCCATGTGTCTTATGTGATTGACGGCGCACCCTATTGCACGCCGACTTTGTTCTGGCGCGAGGGGTCTACGCTGTATTGGCACGGCAGCAGCGCCAGCCGGATGCTGCGCAACCAAAGCAAGGGCCAAGCCGCCTGTCTGACGGTGACGCATCTCGACAGCCTTGTGTTGGCGCGCTCGGGGTTCAACCATTCTGCGGATTACCGATCTGTGATGGCGTTTGGCCATGCGCGGTTGCTGGACGACCCTGCCGAAAAGGCGGCGGCGCTGATGGCGGTGGTGGATCGGCTTTATCCCGGTCGCAGTGCGATGTTGCGGGCGAGTTTGGCGCAAGAGGTGAAGGCGACGGCGGTGGTGGCGATGGAGATTGAGCGCGCCTCGGCCAAGATCCGGGCGCGGGGGGTGGTGGATGAGGATGAAGATTACGCGCTGCCGATCTATGCCGAGCGGTTGCCGGTGAGGACCGTGATCGGCGCGCCAGAGCCCTGCCCGCGGTTGCTGACGGGAGTGACGCGACCTGCGGCTCTGGACGGCTATCGGGCGGGGCTATTGTTGGAAGATGCGCTGTGCGAGGCCCATGCGGCAAGTTTTTCCAAGGAATGATCGCGGCTAAAGTGGGCGCACTGGGCAGGGGCGGCACGCGAAGCGGTTGATTGGCGGGGGGCGTGGCCGTAACTGTGGGGGCCACAGAAGGATGATTTCATGGACAACTCGCCCCCTGCCCCGCCTGAACGCAAACGCGGGTCGGGCGTCAAGATGGTCTATGATCTTTTGCGCGATGACATTCTTGATCTGGTGATGCCGCCCGGCAGCCCGATTGATGAGGTGCAACTGGCGGAGCGGTTTGCGATCTCACGCACGCCGATCCGCGAGGCTTTGACACGGCTGGCGATGGAAGGCTTGATCGACACGTTGCCGAACCGGTCTACCATGGTGGCGCAGATCGACTTTGTGAACCTGCATACGTTTTTTGATGCGATCACCCTGATGTACCGGGTGACGACCCGGCTTGCAGCGCAGAATTGGCGGGCGGGTGATCTGGAGGTGATCCGGGCGCATCAGGCGGAGTATCTGGCCGCGTTTGAGGCGCATGACGCTTTGGCGATGATCGGCACCAATCGGGATTTTCATGCGGCTATCGCCGAGGCGGGGCGGAATCCGTATTATCTGTCGCTGTTCTTGCGGCTGCTGGATGAGGGGCGGCGGATATTGCGGTTGTATTATCAATCGTTTGACGACCGACCGCCGGCTTCGGTGATCACCGAGCATGAGGATATTATTGCGGCGATTGCGGCACGGGATGTGGCGCGCGCGGATGTGCTGGCGAAGGCGCATGCGGATCAGATTGTGGGGCAGATTCAGCGGCTGATGGCGCGGGATCAGCGACAGGATATTGCTTTGTAGGGTTAGCCTAAGTTTTTTGTAGACAAGTAAAATACAATATGTATATTATTGCGGAGAGATGGTTCCTCCGGCAGGTGCCTCATGGCGTCACAGGGGCCAATCGCGATTATCACAGGGATTAAGCAGATGCAGTCCGAGATCTTTTCAGGGGTGATTCCCGCGTTGATGACGCCTTGCACGCCAGACCGCCGCCCGGATTTTGACGCTTTGGTACGCAAAGCGCGGGAGTTGGTCGCGGCGGGGATGTCGGCGGTGGTCTATTGCGGCTCGATGGGAGATTGGCCGCTGTTGACCGATGCGCAGCGGATGGAAGGTGTGGCGCGGCTGGTGGCGGCGGGGATCAAGGTTGTGGTCGGCACCGGGGCGATCAATACCGCGTCGGCTGTGGCGCTCGCGCGGCACGCGGCGGAAGTGGGCGCGCATGGGTTGATGGTTATTCCTCGCGTTTTGTCACGCGGCCCCTCGCCCAGCGCGCAGAAGGCGCATTTCAAAGCGATCTTGTCGGCAGCGCCCAATCTGCCTGCGGTGATCTACAACAGCCCGTATTATGGCTTTGTCACCCGCGCTGATTTGTTCACCGCGCTCAGGGCCGAGCATCCCAATCTGGTCGGTTTCAAGGAATTCGGCGGCCCTGCCGAGATGCGCTATGCGGGGGAGTTTATCACCTCGGCTGGTGATGGCGTGACGCTGATGGTTGGGGTGGATACCGGAGTGGTGAACGGGTTTGTCAACTGTGGGGCCTCGGGGGCTATCACCGGGATTGGCTGCGTGTTGCCGCGCCCGGTGCTGACGCTGTGCAATTTGTCACGGGCGGCGGCGGCTGGCGATGTTGAGGCGCGGCAGAAGGCGCTGGAGTTGGAAGCGGCGTTTGCCGTGCTGTCATCGTTCGATGAAGGCCCGGATTTGGTGTTGTATTTCAAATACCTGTTGGAGTTGCAGGGCGAGGCGGAATATGCGCTGCATTTTAACGAAACTGACGTATTTAGCGCCAGCCAGCGCGGCTATGCAGAGGCGCAGTTCAAGCTGTTTACCGCTTGGTATGACGTGTGGAGCAAGCAGGGCGGAGCGGTGGCGCGCTGTTTGGCTTAGGCGCGATCAAGCTGGCGGCGTAATCAGGCGGGCCAGCAGGTCAGCGCGCAATCGGCGATCCCGAGCAGGCTTTCGCGCGTGCTGCCATCGCGGGCGAGAATCGACATGCCTTGGATCACTGCGACAACCATCGCAGCCAGAGCAGCGGCGCTGGTTGCGGGCGGCAGCGCGCCGCTGGTGATGTCTTGGGCGATCCGCGCGGTGAGACGCGTGATGATATCTTGCCGTATCGCTGCGACGGCGTGTTGAACGGCTTGCGAGGTGCTTGATCCGCTGGCGGTTGCGCTGGCCAAAAGGCAGCCGCGCGGGGTGGATGTGCCGGTAAAGCCGTGGGCGGCGGCGTAGAGCATAGCGCGCGCGGCAGATTGGGCAGTGGGGGCTTGATCCAACTGGCGCTGCAAATCTTCGGGCGCTGTGGCGTAAAGCCGTGTCGACTCCAGAAACAACTGCTGTTTGTCACCAAAGGCCGTGTAGAGGCTGGGCGCGGATATGCCCATCGCCGCCGTCAGATCGTTGATCGAAGTTGTCTCATAGCCATGCTGCCAAAACGTCAGCATCGCCTGCTTTAAGGCGGCTTGACGATCAAACGACAGCGGGCGACCGGGTTTGCGGGTGGGGGCGGTGGATTTCATAGTGATCACTATTAAACGGATTGACCCGCGCTGGCAAGCGGTCTAAGCAATCCATAGTGATCACTATGGATTAGGAAACATCATGTCTTTGACCGATTATCGCACGTTGGGCCGCTCGGGCCTTGTCGTAAGCCCGCTTGCGCTTGGCACCATGACCTTCGGGCCGGGGGGCTGGAATGCCGATGACGCTGTAGCGCGGGAAATCTTTGACAGCTATCGGGCGGCGGGCGGGAATTTTGTTGATACCGCCGATATCTACGCGGGTGGAGAAAGCGAGGTGCTGCTAGGGCAGTTCATCAAGCAAATCCAATCCCGCGACGAGATGGTGTTGGCGACGAAATTTGGCTTCAATGGCTCGGCCAGCCCACTGACCGCGACGCAGGCGGGCGGCGGCAATCCGAACGCGGGGGGGGCGGGGGCGAAGAATATTCATCGCGCGCTGGATGCCTCGCTGCGGCGGTTGAGCACGGATTACATTGATCTTTACTGGATGCATATCTGGGATGGCGTCACCCCGGTTGAGGAAATTGTGCAAACGCTGGGCGACTTGGTGCGGGCGGGGAAGATCCGCTATTATGCGTTTTCGGATATGCCCGCGTGGCTTGCGATGAAGGCCGCGACGATTGCCGCTGAACGCCGGGTTCCCGGACCTATTGCGATGCAGTTGGAATATTCGCTTGTGGCGCGGGATGTGGAAAGCGAGCATTTCCCTGCGGCGCGTGAGGCCGGGATGGGCGTGATGCCGTGGAGCCCGCTGGCGGGTGGTTTTCTGACCGGAAAGTATCAGCGTGAGAACACCAGTGGCAGCGGACGACTGAGCGGCGCCAATCCGTTTGGCGACAGCAAATTCACTGCACGGAACTGGGATATATTGGCGGAGTTGCGCGCTGTGGCGCAGGAACAGGGTCGCCCGCTGGCACAGGTTGCGTTGGCTTGGGTGATGGCGCGGCCCGGTGTGAGCTCGACCTTGATCGGGGCCAGCAGCGTGGCGCAACTGGAAATCAATATCGCGGCTTGTGAGATCACGCTGACTGCGGCGCAAATGCAGCGGCTGGATAGCGCAAGCGCGCCCGCGATGGGGTTTTCGGCATCGCTGACGCAACCGATGATCCGGCAGATGGTGTTTGGCGGTCGTGCCGTCACCGGATGGGGCGAGATGGTTTAAGGCGCGTCAGAGGGCCATCGCTGGCCCTCTGACACGTATAACGGGTTCAGACTCCGTAAGGTATCCAGATGTTCTTTACCGAAGTTGCGTGACGCAGCCAGTCTGCACCCTCGGCGCTTGGGTGGTGCCAATCGGTGAGGCGTCCGTGATCGACAAATGTGCGTTTGAGGTTGCTGGCGGAGAGGCGTTCCACTGACTCGGACAGGGCTTCCGAGCCGAAGGCCCAGAGTGCGTCAACGTCGGCATGAGTGGCCAGGGCTTCCGCCAAGGGTTGTTGATCACCTGTGACGATGTTGAGCACGCCATCGGGCAGATCAGAGGTTTCCAGCACCGCGTAGAAATCGGTGGCCGACAGCGGATGCGGCGCGCTGGGGACTGCTATCACGCGGTTGCCCATGGCGATCAGCGGCGCGGTCAGGCTGATCAGGCCCAAAAGCGGGGCTTCTGGCGGGCAGATCACCCCGACGACGCCGATGGGCTCAACCATCGCCAAAGCCACGCCGCGCAGGGGTGGGGCGTGGACGCTGCCTTCGTATTTATCGGCCCAAGCGGCGTAGCCGAACAGCCGCTCGATCGAGGCTTCGACCTCGGCATCGGCTTTGGCTGTGCTTTGACCTGTCATGGCGCTGATGCGGCTTGCGAATTCGGCGGCGCGGGCGGAGAGGTTTTCGGCGATGTAGTACAGCACTTGCGCGCGATTGTGGGCGGTGGTGTTGGCCCAACCTTCGGCCTTGCGGCCGGCGGCGACGGCGTTGCGGATATCCTTGCGGTTGCCCTCGCCGACTTCGGCAATGAGTGCGCCTTTCGGGGTCAGCACCGGGCGGGAGTAGTTACCATCGGGGCGGGCTTGTTTGCCTGCGATGAACAGCTTGGCGGTGCGGTCGATGGTTGGGGCCGCGAATTCGATTATCGAAGCCGCGCGGGCGGTGATTGGCGGCTGCGTTGGGCGCAGTTTGCGGCCTAGCATGGCTTTGGGCTTAAGGTATTCATAAGCGCCTTCGCGGCCACCTTCACGGCCAAAGCCGGATTCCTTGCGGCCACCGAAGCCGACCGCTGCATCGAACAGGTTGGTGGCATTGACCCAGACGACGCCCGCCTCGACCTTGGCCGCGACTTGCAGGGCGAGGCTGATGGATTCACTCCAGATGCTGGCGGAGAGGCCGTAGCGGGAATGGTTGGCGAGTTGAATGGCCTCATCCGGGGTGCGGAAGGTCATGGTGACGGCAACGGGGCCGAAAATTTCCTCCTGCGCGACGGTGTGGGCGGGTTGCACGTTTGTCAGCAGGGTTGGCGGGTAGAAGCAGCCGTTCTCGGGCATATCTATCGCAACTTGATAGAGGGTCGCGCCTTCGGCCACGCCCTGCGCCACGAGGGCGCGGATGCGGTCGGCCTGCACCGGGGCGACGATGGCGCCCATGTCGATGCACTTGTCGAGGGGGGAGCCTAGGCGCAAAGTCTCCATCCGGCGTTTCAGGCGGCGGATGAAATCTTCGGCAATGCCCTCTTGCAGCAGGAGGCGAGAGCCAGCGCAGCAGACTTGGCCTTGGTTGAACCAGATCGCATCGACGACGCCTTCGACAGCGCCATCGAGATCGGCATCATCGAACACGATGAAAGGGGATTTGCCGCCGAGTTCCAGGGTTAGGGATTTGCCCGTGCCTGCGGTGCGTTGGCGGATCAGGCGGCCAACTTCGGTCGATCCGGTGAAGGCGATTTTGTCGATGCCGGGGTGATCGACCAGCAGCGCCCCGGTGTCGCCTTCTCCGGTCACGATGTTGATCACGCCTGCGGGAAGGCCAGCGGCTTGGGCCAGTTCGGCAAACAGCAGCGCGGTGAGCGAGGTGTATTCAGCGGGTTTCAGCACCACGGTGTTGCCCAAAGCCAAGGCGGGGGCGAGTTTCCATGCCAGCATCAGGAACGGGAAATTCCACGGGATGATCTGGCCGACCACGCCGACGGGCGCGTGATCGGGGAAAGCGGTTGTTTGCAGTTGCGCCCATCCGGCGTGGTGGATGAAATGGCGGGCGGCGAGGGGCACGTCGATGTCGCGGGTTTCGCGGATGGGTTTGCCGTTGTCGATGGCCTCGACCACGGCGATCAGGCGGGCGTGGCGCTGGATCATCCGGGCGAGGGCATAAAGATGGCGGGCGCGGGCGTGGCCGGAGAGTTTCGCCCATGGGGCTTGGGCTTTGCGGGCGGCAGTGACGGCGGCATCTACATCTGTCGTTGTGCCGTGGGCTAATTTTGCCAGCGGTTTGCCCGTGGCGGGCTCGAAGGTTTGGAAGCTGTGATCCGGCGTGGTGAAGCTGCCTGCGATGAAATGGCCAAAGCTGTGGTTGTGGCGGGCGAGCCAAGCGCGGGCCTCGTTGTCGGATTCTTGCGAAAGACCATAGGACATATCGTCGAAATACTTTGCAATATTCATCGGTTATCCGATCGGGTGTCGGTTGAAAGCGGAATAGCCGCCCGTGACATGGGTTTCGAGTTGGCGTTCGATATCGGCCAGAAGCGAGGACGCGCCGATGCGGAACAGATCGGGTTCCAGCCAAGGGCGACCCAATTCTTCCTTCATCAGGAACTGCTGCAGCAGCACGTCTTTGGTGGTGGCGATGCCGCCCGCGGGTTTGTAGCCAACGCGGTACCCGGTACGATCATGGTAGGCGCGGATGGTGCGGATCATCGTCAGCGTCACCGCAGGTGTCGCGTTAACCGCCTCTTTCCCGGTCGAGGTTTTGATGAAATCTGCGCCCGCCATCATGCATACAAGGCTGGCTTGCGCGACATTGCGCAGGGTTTTCAATTCGCCCGTAGCAAGGATGGCTTTGACATGGGCATCGCCACAAGCGGCGCGGAAATCGCGCATCTCGTCGTAGAGGGTTTGCCAGTTGCCGGTCAGCACATGTTCGCGGGTGATCACGATGTCGATTTCAGCGGCCCCATCGGCGACCGAAGCCGCGATTTCGCGCAGTTTTACGTCATGCGGGGCAAGGCCTGCTGGGAAGCCGGTGGAGACGGCGGCAACGGGAACCCCGGTGCCTGCAAGGGCTTCAACCGCCGTGGCGACAAAGCGGTGATAGACGCAGACAGCGCCTGTGGTGATGCGGCGGTCGGCCATGCCGAGGGCGTCTTGCAGGGCGGGGGTCAATGGCTGTGCCGCCTTGGCGCACAGCCTTCGGACGCGTCCGGCGGTGTCGTCACCGCTGAGCGTGGTGAGGTCGATGCAGGTGAGGGCTTTCAATAACCAAGCCGCCTGAGCATCCTTTTTGACGCTGCGCCGACCGGGCAGACTGGCGACGCGGCGATCGGTGGCAGATTGGTTGACGCGGGTTTGGGCCACCCATTCCAGATCAAGCGGCATGCCTGCGTTGCGCCCATCGTGCAAAGTTGCCCGCTGCACCCTTGCAATGTCTGCCTGTATTTCCGGCTGCAATATTGTCACCGCGCGCCCTCCACTGCATCTGATCTTCAAAGCAATCCAACGCGCAACCTTCGTGCCGATTCGGCGTATTGCTTAATTGCGTTATTTTTATACCATAATATTTGTTATATTCACAACATTAATTTGCCACGATGCCGGATTGCCAGCTTGTGCCATCCAGCGGCAGCGGACCCGCTTCGGTGATTATCGCGTCAAAATCATCGGTATCCGCAAAATGCGCGGGGCGCACCCGACAGATCTTGCTTTGGTCGCAGACCAGATAGCGGCGCTGCGCCATCTGCATCGCTTTGCGCTTGATCGGCACCTCGTGGAATTGTTCACAAGACACGCCGCGCTGTTGGTCGATGCCAGAGGCGGACAGGAAGGAGGCATTGATGCCCAAAGCGTTCAGCGTGTCGGCCCCCGAAGCCCCGGCGAAAGAGGCCGAGGCGGGGTGATAGACACCACCCAGCAGGATAAGTGTAATATTTGGCTTTGCAATTAAACGATCTGCAATGTTGAAAGCATAGCAAACCACCGTCAGCCGGGTATCGGCGGGGATGAGATCAACGAGATGGATCAGTGTGCTGCCGCAATCTATGAACACGGTTTCGTCCGGTTGCAAATAGCGCAGGGCATGAATGGAGGCTTGACGCTTGGCGACGGAATGGCTTTCGGCAGCACGGCCTATCGCATAGGGGGCCTCAAGATCAGGCCTGCCCGCCGCAATGATATGTGGGCCGAGCGTGCCAAACAGATCGGGGTTTTCTGCTACATCGCGCCGCACCGTCATTTCTGACACCTGCATCAACGCCGCAGCTTCTTTCAGGTGGATCACCTTTCGCTCTGCCAAAGCCAGCGACAGCGCCATGATACGGCGGTTTTTTGCGTTCACTTTTGCAGTCCCTGAACTGTGACGTTATGTTAATTTTATAACATAATTGGCAAGTTTTCAATGTTTGTTATGAAGGAAACAATTCGAAGGCCTATCTGCTGATCTTAGTTTTCCGGTTGCAAGGGAAGCGCGCGGGGGGACCCGAAAACTTCGCCCCCCGCACATTTTCAATGCACGAGCACGACGTCTGCCCAATGTTATAGCACAGGCTAGGATATAGCCTGTTGCTGGCCCTGTTGATTGCAGTTGCGCTTTCCTCGCGTGTCGCATCGCCATCTTGCATTTGCATGGTACAAAGACTTTCCATCATTGTGGTTGAAAAGGACCGCGCCCGCGCGATGCTGATCGTTGATGGCCTGCGCGATGCGGGTGATTTTGATGTGATGGTGATTGCCGAGGAGACCGGACTTGCGCGCCGCATCGCCCAGCGCAACCCGGATCTGGTGTTGATTGATGCCGGAAATCCGTCGCGCGATGTGCTGGAGGAGTTGGCCTTGGCAACGGGGCCGACCGAGCGCCCGGTGGCGATGTTTGTTGATCAAAGCGACGGCAGCCTGACCAAAGCTGCTATTGAGGCGGGAATGTCGGCCTATGTTGTGGATGGGCTGCGGGCGGATCGGATCAAGCCGATCTTGGATGCGGCCATCGCGCGGTTTCATATGCTGCAAAAGATGCGGATTGAGTTGGCTGAGATTCGCCGGGCTCTGGAAGAACGCAAGGCGATTGACCGCGCCAAGGGGATTTTGATGCGGGCGCGGGGTCTGTCCGAGGAAGACGCTTACGCTTTGCTGCGCAAAACCGCGATGGATCAGGGGCGCAAGCTGGCAGACATCGCAGCGGCGCTTGTGATGTCTGCGGATTTGTTGAAATGAGCGTGCCGTTGCGCCTTGGCTATGTGCCGCTGCTGGATGCTGCGCCCTTAATCATCGCCGAGACTTTGGGCTTTGCCGAGGAAGAAGGCCTGTCGTTAGACCTGCACACCGCGCCCAGTTGGGCGGCGTTACGCGATATGCTGGCGGTGGGTCAGGTTGATGCGGCGCAGATGTTGGCCCCCGTGCCTGTTGCGATGGCCTTGGGGCTGGGGAGTGGCCCGGTGCGGTTTGAGGCGCTTTGCGTGCTGAACCTGAACGGCAATGTGATCGGGATTTCCAACGCTTTGTCCGCCAAGATGGCTGGCGCGGGCTATGGCTTTGATTTCGCCGATGCTGCGGCGGCGGGGCGGGCTTTGCTGGCCGCTTCTCCGAATCTGCGCATCGGTGTGCCCTATACGTTTTCGATGCACCGCGAGTTGCTGCAGTATTGGCTGGCCGCCTCCGGCGCGAGTGCGGCGCAACTGGACATCCGCACTGTGCCGCCGCCGCGCATGGCCGAGGCGCTGCAGGCTGGTGAAATTGACCTGTTCTGCGTCGGCGAACCTTGGGGGTCAGTCGCAGTGGAAAACGGTTCCGGCACCCTGTTGTTGCCGACGTCGGCCTTGTGGGCGCGGGCACCAGAGAAGGTCCTCGCGACACGGTTGGGCTGGGCCGCAGCCGAGCCCGCGCTGGTTGGGCCGTTGCTGCGGGCGCTGTGGCGCGCGGGGCGTTGGTTGGGGCGGGCGGAAAACCACATTATCGCGGCTGAGATGCTGACGGCACAGGGGCGTATTCCGGTCTCGGCGGAACTGGTGGAGCGGGCGCTGACGGGTCGGATTACGACCGCGCCGGATGGCACCGAGCACCTGACTCCGCAGTTGATCGAGTTCTTTGAGGGGGCTGCGGGTTTTCCATGGCGCAGTCAGGCGGCGTGGATTGGCGCATCTTTGGCGGGGCGGCATGGGCTGGATGTGGCAGAGGCCGCAGATGCTGCCGCTGGCGTGTTCCGCAGTGATTTGTACCGCCTGCATTTGCGCCCGGCCGGAGCCATTTTGCCAAGCGCATCCGAGAAACTGGAGGGTGCTTTGGCGCAGCCCACTGCCGTTCCTGCCGAGCGCGGCCAGCTGATTCTGCCCGCCGACCGCTTTTTTGATGCCCGGATTTTCGACCTGACCGCGCCTGTGCGCTGAAAAAAGCGGCGTCCCGATGCCGCGCATGCGAAATCGCCACAATTCGCGCAAAATCCGACACGGATGATTTGACGCTGCAACGCAGCATCGGCATGTTTAACACAAGCCGAAGGCAATGACGCCTTCACCGCCGACCCCCAAAGTTGGGAAAAATCCGAGCACCGCCGCTCGATCCACTGCCTTGAATGGGCATGGGATCTGGCGGCTTTTTGCATTTCAACGCCCCCGCCTCGGGGCCATCCGGGACCCAGATATGACACGTTTCGCCAGCCTGCTTGCCACGACCGCCCTGCTTGCCGTCCCCGCCTTCGCCGAAACTCCCGGCATTGAGAAATCCGAACTGACGCTGGGTTTCATCAAGCTGACCGACATGGCCCCATTGGCGATTGCCAAGGAAAAGGGCTTTTTCGAAGATGAAGGCCTGTCGGTAACGCTTGTGGCGCAGTCGAACTGGAAAGTGCTGCTGGATGGCGTGGTTTCCGGCGAGTTGGACGGCGCGCATATGCTGGCGGGGCAGCCGATTGCGGCCTCGATTGGCTATGGCACCAAGGCGAAACTGGTCACGCCGTTCTCGATGGATCTGAACGGCAATGCGATCACGGTTTCCAATGCGGTGTGGGAGGCGATGAAGCCCGGCCTTAAGATGGAGGGCGACAAGCCTGCGCATCCGATCTCGGCTGCTGCGCTGAAGCCAGTGATTGAGGCTTACGCCGCCGAGGGCAAGCCGTTCAACCTTGGCATGGTGTTCCCGGTATCAACGCATAACTATGAACTCCGCTATTGGTTGGCCGCTGGTGGCATCAATCCGGGGCTTTACTCGGCGGATGATGTGTCGGGCCAGATCGGTGGCGATGTGCTGATTTCAGTGACGCCACCGCCGCAAATGCCTGCGACTTTGGAAGCTGGCACTATTGACGGCTACGCGGTGGGTGAGCCGTGGAACCAAGCCGCGGTGGCCAAGGGCATTGGCGTGCCGGTGATCACCGACAATGACATCTGGAAGAACAACCCGGAAAAGGTGTTCGGGCTGACGGCGGAGTTTGTCGAGGCCAATCCGCAGACCACGATTGCGCTGACCAAAGCGCTGATCCGCGCCGCGATCTGGCTGGATGAAAATGACAACGCTAACCGGGCCGAAGCGGTGCAGATCCTGTCCAGCCCGGATTATGTTGGTGTGGATGCGGCGGTGCTTGCCAAGTCGATGACGGGGACGTTTGAATATGAAAAGGGCGACACCCGCCCTGCCCCCGATTTCAACGTATTCTTCCGCTATAACGCCACCTTCCCCTACTATTCTGATGCAGTCTGGTATCTGACCCAGATGCGTCGCTGGGGCCAGATTGCCGAGGGCAAACCGGATGCGTGGTTCGATGAAACCGCGAAATCGGTCTACAAACCCGATATCTACAAAGCTGCTGCCGAGGCTTTGATCGCTGATGGCCATGCCACCGCTGACGAGTTCGATTTTGACGCCAACGGTTACCGCGAACCTTCTGCCGATTTCATCGACGGGGTGTCCTATGATGGCACCAAACCCAACGCCTATATCGACAGCCTGACGATTGGGCTGAAAGACGGCCAGACCGTCGCGGGCGGCGAAATCATCAACTGATCCAATACCTTCTCTGAATTGACGGGTGGAATACCGCCCGTCAACGCCGCCGCTGATGGAGACTGACATGACCCTGCTCGACCCCGCCGCTTTGCCGGAAGAACCTAAAGCCGACCGCGCGCTGCGGCTGGACAAGCTGTATCGCTTGATCAGCAAATGCGACAAATGGTTCAAACTGCTGGGGCTGGCTTGGATCACCCCGATCTGGCGGGCGCTGGCGGGCGACAATCCGCGCGGGCAAGTGCCGGAAATCTGGCGGCTGGCGGTGGTGCCCATGCTGGCGATTGCCGGATTTTTGGCCCTGTGGGCCAGCCTTGCGCCGATGGTGCAGACCTCGCTGGGGGCTATTCCGGGGCCGGTGCAGGTGTGGGAGCAGGCGGTGGCACTGGACGCCAGTGCTGCGGCAGAGGGCGTAAAAGAGCAGGAGTTCTACGCCAAACAGGCCGCGAAAAATGCGGCTTTGGTGGCGGAAGGCAAGGCGGATGAGGTGAAAACCCCCGCTTATACCGGCAAGCCGACCTATTACGCGCAGATTTGGACCTCGATCAAGACGGTGTTTGCGGGGTTTATGATTGGCACGATTATTGCAGTGCCTTTGGGGATTTTGGCGGGGCTTTCGGCGACGGCAAATGCCGCGATCAACCCTTTGGTGCAGCTGTTCAAACCGGTGTCACCGTTGGCGTGGTTGCCGATTGTGACGATGGTGGTCTCAGCAGTGTATACCGATGGCGATTTGCCGAAAAGCTTCATCGTTTCCGCCTTTACCGTGACCTTGTGTTCGCTGTGGCCAACCCTGATCAACACCTCGCTGGGGGTGGCCTCGATCGACAGAGATCTGGTCAACGTTTCCCGCGTGCTGAAGCTGTCGCTGTGGAAAAAGATCACCCGGCTGGTGCTGCCCTCGGCGTTGCCGCTGATTTTCACCGGGTTGCGGCTGTCGTTGGGCGTGGGTTGGATGGTGTTGATCGCGGCGGAAATGCTGGCGCAGAATCCGGGCTTGGGCAAGTTCGTCTGGGATGAGTTTCAGAACGGGTCAGAGCAATCGCTGGCGAAAATAATGGTCGCGGTGCTGACGATTGGCATCATCGGCTTTTTGCTCGACCGGGTGATGTTCGCTTTGCAGTCGCTATTCACCTTCTCGAACAATCGGTGATCGCGATGGGCATCCTTGAGTTTAACAACGTTTCCAAGGGCTACGGCGATACGCCTGTGCTGCGCAACTTAAGCTTTCAGGTGCAGGACGGCGAGTTTCTGGCGATCCTTGGCTTTTCCGGTTCGGGTAAAACCACGCTGATCAATCTGATGGCGGGGCTGACCCTGCCGGATCGCGGCGAGGTCAGTTTCAAGGGCGCGCCCGTGACGGGGCCGGGGCCAGAGCGGGGGCTGGTGTTTCAATCCTATGCGCTGATGCCGTGGCTGACGGTGGCGGGCAATATCGGGCTGGCGGTGGATGCTGTGTCTAAGGGCAGCAAGGCCGAGCGCGCCGCTTTGGTGCAGAAATATATCCAGATGGTGGGCTTGGGGCATGCCGCAGACCGTCGTCCTGCGGAATTGTCGGGCGGCATGCGGCAGCGGGTGGCGGTGGCGCGGGCTTTGGCGATGCAGCCCGAAGTTCTGCTGATGGACGAGCCTTTGTCGGCCTTGGATGCGCTGACGCGGGGCAATGTGGCCTCGGAAATTGAGGCGATCTGGGCGGCGGACAAGCGCACTGTCGTGCTGATCACCAATGATGTGGAGGAGGCGTTGGTGCTCGCCGACCGCATCCTGTGCCTGAACCCCGATGGTTCTCTGGGGGCAGCGTTCCCGGTCAACCTACCCCGGCCGCGTGATCGCAATGTGATGGGTGAAAGCAATAAATTTAAAAATTTGCGCGCCGATGTCACCGCTTATCTGATGGATGTTGGCATCAAATCGAAATTGCCGGAAACCCGGCTGCTGCCCAGCCTGACCCCGCGCCACGCCTTGCCCAGCGCCTATGCCAAGGCGGCCAATTCGGCGATGGACGCGCGCTATCTGCGCTATTCGCAACTGCACAAGGTCTATGCGACGCCGAAGGGGCCTTTGACGGTGGTGGAGGATTTCAATCTGGTGCTGAAGAAGGGCGAATTCGTCAGTCTGATAGGCCATTCCGGTTGTGGCAAGTCTACCGTGCTGACGATGACAGCCGGGCTGAACAGCATCTCAAAAGGTGCGATCACGCTGGATGGCACCCACATTGAAGGCGCTGACCCTGAACGCGCCGTGGTGTTCCAATCGCCCAATCTGTTTCCGTGGCTAACGGCCAAGGAGAACGTCGCCATTGGGGTGGACAAGGTCTATCCGAAATCCACTCAGGTCGAGCGGCAAGAGGTGGTTGAGTATTACCTTGAGCGTGTCGGCCTTGGCGATGCGATGGACCGCCAAGCCGCCGACATGTCGAACGGCATGCAGCAACGGGTGGGGATCGCGCGGGCTTTTGCCTTGTCACCGAAGCTATTGCTGCTGGACGAGCCGTTCGGGATGCTCGACAGCCTGACCCGGTGGGAGTTGCAGGAAGTGCTGATGGAGGTGTGGAGCCGCACCAAAGTCACCGCCGTTTGTGTGACGCATGATGTGGACGAGGCGATTTTGCTGGCTGACCGCGTGGTGATGATGACCAACGGGCCAAACGCCACCATTGGCAAGATCACCGAGGTCAACCTGCCGCGCCCGCGCAGCCGCCGCAGTCTGATGGAACACCCCGACTATTACAACTACCGCAGCGAAGTGCTTGCATTCCTTGAAGAATACGAACACGGCCACAAGAAGAAGGACGTAGCCTGATGAAACAGAAATTGGTCGTCATCGGTGCGGGCATGGCCTCGGGCCGGGTGCTGGAGCAGTTGACCGAACTTGCCCCAGATGCGTTTGACATCACCTTGTTCAACGCCGAACCGCGCGGGAACTACAACCGGATCATGCTGTCGCCGGTGTTGTCGGGCGAAATGACATACTCTGAAATCGTCACGCATGATGAGGATTGGTATGCCGAGCGTGGTGTGAAAACCGTGCTGGGTCACGCCGTTACCAAGATCGACCGTGACGCCAAAACCGTGACCAGCGATGGGGTGGAAACGCCCTATGATCAGCTGATCATCGCCACCGGATCGGCTCCGTTCATTATCCCGGTGCCAGGGCATAAGCTGCCGGGCGTTGTCACCTACCGCGATCTCGAAGACACCAATGCGATGATCGCGGCGGCCAAACCGGGGGCTAAGGCTGTGGTGATTGGCGGCGGTCTGCTGGGGTTGGAGGCCGCTGCCGGGATGCAGTTGCGCGGCATGGAGGTGGTGGTTATTCACATCATGGGCCATCTGATGGAGCGTCAGTTGGACCCGGCTGCGGGCTATTTACTACAAAAGTCGCTGGAGGCGCGGGGGATGAAAATCCACTGCAAAGGGGCGACCAAGGGCATCCTTGGGCATGAGCGGGTGGAGGCCGTTCTGCTGGAGGATGGCACGGTTTATGACGCCGATATCGTCTGCATGGCGGTGGGTATCCGGCCAGAGGTGCGGCTGGCCAATGATGCGCATCTGGATGTCGGGCGTGGCATCACGGTGAATGATGCGATGCAAACCAGCGATCCGTCGATCTGGGCGGTGGGCGAATGTGTCGAGCATAACAAGCAGTTGTTCGGGCTTGTGGCACCTTTGTATGACCAAGCCAAGGTCTTGGCGCAGGCTTTGCTGGGGCAGGATAGCGCGTTCCGTCCGGTGCAGACGGCGACCAAACTTAAGGTGACGGGCTGCGATCTGTTCAGCGCTGGCGACTTCGCCGACGGTCCGGGCCGCGAGGATATCGTGTTCCGCGACCCGGCGCGCGGCGTCTATAAACGGCTGATGATTGAGGGCGACAAGCTGCTGGGTGCGGTGATGTATGGTGACACCGCTGACGGCAACTGGTTCTTCGGGCTGATCAAAGACGGCACCGATATCACCCCGATGCGAGAGTCGTTGATCTTCGGCCCCGCCTATCAGGGGGGTGCCCAAACGGACCCTATGGCAGCCGTTGCAGCCTTGCCGCCTAGCGCGGAGATTTGTGGCTGTAACGGCGTTTGTAAGGGCAAGATTGTTGATGCGATTTTGGCTGGGGCCAATACGTTGGACCTCGTGCGCAGCGCCACCAAGGCCAGTTCCAGCTGCGGCACCTGCACCGGGCTGGTCGAGCAGGTGATGGCGGTGACGTTGGGCGACAGCTTTACCGCCAACGCCAATCCGGCAATGTGCAAATGCACCGACCACACCCATGAGGATGTGCGGCGGCTGATCAAGTCGATGGCCTTGAGGTCGATTCCGGCGGTGATGCAGGAGCTTGGCTGGCGCTCGGTTGGCGGCTGTGCAAGCTGCCGACCAGCGCTGAATTATTACCTGATCGCCGATTGGCCGACGGAATATGTCGATGACCGCCAAAGCCGTTTCGTCAATGAGCGTAACCACGGCAATATCCAGAAAGACGGCACCTATTCGGTGGTGCCGCGCATGTGGGGCGGTGTTACGACGCCGGATGAGTTGCGCGCGATTGCCGATGCGGCCGACAAATATCAGGTGCCGCTTGTGAAGGTGACGGGCGGGCAGCGCATCGACCTTCTGGGCGTGAAAAAGCACGATCTGCCCGCAATCTGGCAAGACCTGAACGCGGCGGGGATGGTGTCAGGCCATGCCTATGCCAAGGGTCTGCGGACGGTAAAGACTTGCGTGGGCACAGATTTCTGTCGCTTTGGCACGCAAGATTCGACTGGGCTGGGCATCAAGCTGGAGAAGCTGTTGTGGGGGTCTTGGACGCCTGCGAAGGTGAAACTCGGCGTCTCGGGGTGCCCGCGCAACTGTGCGGAAGCGACCTGCAAGGATATCGGCGTGGTCTGCGTCGATAGTGGATATGAGATTTCGGTGGCGGGTGCTGCCGGGATGGATGTGCGCGAAACCGAATTTCTGTGCAAAGCCACAACCGAGGCGGAAACCATGGAAATCATCGCGGCTTTCACCCAGCTTTACCGCGAAAACAGCCGCTATCTGCACCGGATTTACAAATGGATCGCCAAGGTCGGCCTTGGTTGGTGTCAGGAGCAGATGGCCGATCTGTCGGTGCGCCGGGCTTTGTATGACCGCTTTATGTTGTCGCAATCGGTCTATCAGATTGATCCGTGGGCGGAACTTTCCAAACCCGATCAGCTGGCGCAATGGGCGCCGATGGCCGACCTTTCGCTGGAGGCAGCAGAATGAACTGGATCGACATTGGCGCGCTGAGCGACATCCCGGCGCAGGGTGCGCGGGTGGTGAAGACGGCTCAGGGCTGTGTCGCGGTGTTCCGCACTGCTGAGGACCGGGTGTTTGCGATTGATGATGCCTGCCCGCACAAGGGCGGGCCGCTGTCGGAAGGCATCGTGCATGGCAATGCTGTAACCTGCCCGCTGCACGCCTGGGTTTTCAGCTTGGAAACCGGGATGGCGCAGGGGGTGGATGAGGGTTCGGTGCAAAGCTATCCCGCACGGGTCGAGGCGGGGCGAATTTTGCTCGATGCCAACCGTTTGGCCCGTAGGGCCGCCGCATGATACACCAGCCCCACGCGCCTGAACCCGGCCAAGCGCGCACCACCTGCCCCTATTGCGGCGTCGGGTGTGGCATCTTGGCTGCGGCAGATGGCAAAGGCGGGTTGAGTGTGAAGGGCGATCCCGATCATCCGGCCAACAAGGGGCGGCTGTGTTCCAAGGGCAGCGCTTTGGGCGAAACCGTGGGGCTGGAGGGGCGGCTGTTGGCGCCGCGTGTGTTTGGGCAAGAGGTGGCTTGGGACGATGCTTTGGGCGTGGTTGCCAAGCGGTTTTCTAAGGTGATCGCAGATTATGGCCCGGATGCGGTGGCGTTTTATGTCTCGGGGCAGTTGCTAACGGAAGATTACTACGTTGCCAATAAGCTGATGAAGGGTTTCATCGGGTCCGCAAATATTGACACTAATTCAAGGCTTTGCATGGCGTCATCGGTCGCGGGGCATAGGCGTGCGTTTGGATCTGACACCGTGCCGGGGCTTTATGAAGACCTAGAGCTGGCTGATCTGGTGGTTCTGACCGGATCGAACCTCGCCTGGTGCCATCCGGTTTTGTATCAGCGCCTCGCGAGCGCCAAAGTTGCCCGCCCTGCGATGAAAATCGTGGTGATAGATCCAAGGCGCACGGCCACTTGCGACATTGCCGATCTTCATTTGGCGATTGCGCCTGGGTCCGATGCGGCTTTGTTCAACGCGCTGCTGGTGGCGATTGCCGACACCGGGGCGGCCAACCTTAGCTATATGTCCAATGTCACAGGCTACCCCGAGGCCCTGACCGCTGCCTGCGCCAGTGATCCCACAGAGACGGGCCTGCCCGCAGCCGATCTGGCCGCGTTCTTGCGGCTGTGGACCAGCACAGAAAAGGTCGTCACTGTCTGTAGCCAAGGCATCAACCAGTCCTCGTCGGGCAGCGATAAGGTCAACGCGATCATCAACTGCCACCTTGCTACGGGGTGCATTGGACGCCCCGGCATGGGGCCGTTTTCGGTGACGGGCCAGCCCAATGCGATGGGTGGGCGCGAAGTGGGGGGCCTCGCCAATATGCTTGCCTGCCATCTGGATATTGAGAACCAAAGCCACCGCGATGCGGTACAAGGCTTCTGGGCCAGCCCCGCGATGGCGCAAAAGCCGGGGCTAAAGGCGGTCGATATGTTCCGCGCGGTGGCGGATGGCACGATCAAAGCCATCTGGATCATCCACACCAACCCCGCCGTTACCATGCCCGACGCCGATGCCGTGACCGCCGCCATCAAAGCCTGCCCCTTCGTCGTCGTCAGCGATATCACGGCCCAAACCGACACCGCGCAGCTTGCGCATGTGCTGCTGCCCGCCACCGCTTGGGGCGAAAAGAGCGGCACCGTCACCAATTCTGACCGCACCATCAGCCGCCAACGCAGCATTCTGCCGCGCCCCGGCAAGGCGCGGCCTGACTGGTGGGCTTTGGCGCAGGTCGCCACCCGGATGGGCCACGGCAACGCCTTTGCGTGGCAGACCGAAGCCGAGATTTTCAACGAATATGCCGCACTTTCGGGCATTGCAGGCAGCTTGGGCAGCGACTTTGACATTTCAAACCTCGCGCAGCTAAGCGAAGCCGACTATGCAGGCCTCGCCCCTTTCACATGGCCGCAAAACCCACGCAAGCAAGGTGGCCGCTTCTTCGCCACGGGTACATTCCACACCCCCGACGCCCGCGGCCATATGGTGCCAATCACCCCCCGCGCACCGCAGGCCCTGACCGCCGCACACCCGTTCCGGCTGAACACCGGACGCATCCGCGACCAATGGCATACGATGACCCGCACCGCCAAATCGCCGCGCCTGAGCCAGCATCTGGCGGAGCCCTTTGTGGAAATTCATCCGAGCGATGCCGCACGCCTGAACATCCAACCCGATGATCTGGTTGAGCTTTCCAATGGACATGGCCGCAATATCCTGCGCGCGCTGATCAGCCAGAACGCAGCCCCCGGCCAGTTGTTTGCGCCGATGCACTGGACGGCTGAGACTGCCTCTGCTGCCCGCATAGACGCACTGGTGCCCAGCATTGTTGACCCGATCTCGGGCCAACCCGAAAGCAAAGCCGCCGCCGTTGCTGCCCAACTTTACCCCGCGCAATGGTTTGGTTTCGCGGTCAGCGCCACGCCGCTACAGCCGCAATCGGAATACTGGGCACGCGCACGCGTCCCCGGCGGTTGGCGGATGGAACTCGCAGGCCTGCACACGCCAGAAGATTGGGTGGCCTATGCCCGCCGTCTATTCGCCCTGCCCGGTGCCGAATCCGCCACCGTCATCGACGCCAAACGCGGCCTTGCCCGCATCGCGTTTCATGCCGAGGGCCGCCTGCTCGCCGCGCTGTTTGCAGGCCCCAGCCCCGTCGCCGTTGGCCGCGATCACTTGGCCAGCCGCCTCAACCAATCCGAACCCACCATCCTTGCAGGTCGCCCCCGCGCTGATATGCCCGACCCCGGTGCCACGGTTTGCGCCTGCCTGAATGTCGGGATCAACACCATCCGCGCGGCGATCCAATCGGGCCGCGCGCTGAGTGTTGCCGCGTTGGGTGAGGCCTTGGGTGCAGGCACGTCCTGCGGATCTTGCCGCCCCGAACTTGCCGGATTGCTCACCCGTTTCAAACTGCCAGAGGCTGCCGAATGATCACCCTTGCGCCCAAGCCGTTGTTTACAAACATGATCCTTGCATTCCGGGCGTGGCAAGCGCGCCTGCCCAGCCGTGCCAAGGCCCACATCACCCCGCAAACAAAAGCCGCCAAACAAGGCTTCGTCAGCTTTGTCGGCGCTGGCCCCGGTTCGGCGGATCTGATCACTTTGCGGGGATTGGAGCGTCTGCAAGCCGCCGATATGGTCTATTATGATCGCCTCGCCGATCCGGCTTTGCTGAAGCGTGCGCGCAATGGGGCCCGCCTGATCTATGTCGGCAAAGCCCCCGGCTGCCATGCGATGCCACAGGCCCAGATCAACTCTTTGCTGGTGCAATCGGCGCAGGCGGGCCAACAAGTCGTGCGGTTGAAATGCGGTGACCCCGGTATCTTTGGCCGCGGGGCCGAGGAAGCCGATGCGATGAACGCCGCTGGGGTGGAGTGGGAGATCGTGCCGGGTGTCACCTCGGCGTGTGCTGCGGCTGCCTCGGCCCGCAGCTTTCTGACCGAGCGTGGTCAGACCGAACGGTTGATCCTTGCCACCGGGCATCTGCGCCACGACGGCGCGCAGGATTGGACCACCACGGCGCAGGCGGGCACGACTTTGGCCTGCTATATGGCGGTGTCGCAGGCAGCATCCATGACGCAAGGGTTGCTTGGCGCGGGCTGGCCTGCTGAGAGTGCCGTGCAGGTGATCTCAAAGGCGCAGACCCGTGAGGAGCGAGTGTTTCACTGCCGTCTGGATGGGCTGGAAGCGCTTTGCGCGCAATATCCGAACCTCAATCCAGCGATCTTGCTGATCCGTTGGACGCTGAGTGACGCGACCTCTGGAGCGTTACGGGTCAACACCGTTGCGGTATCCGCCTGATCCCGTTCTTCGACAGAACGAATTTTGCACCGCAACGCCCGTCCGTGGTGATCATTCGGGCCGAAAGCTGTTATCGCGACTCTGATCTGGCGGGCTGTCCTACCAGACTGGTGTCGAAATCACTTTGGGTCGCGATGAAGGCCAATCTGCCTCTACCCGCTTATATCCTGCTTTCCGCCAAGAGTAAGGCGACGCTTGCTGCGATTTACTAGCGTGGCACGCAGCAGAACACATTGCACCCGTGGGAGCGCGATCTGGCCTATATCGCCGCATGGAAAGCCGCGGTTTTGGGTCCTCACCCCGGTCTTCCCTCCCGAAAATAATGGGCGGCGGAAGTAGAACTTTCTCGGCAAGATGCACGAGTTGATTTCGAATGAAGACAATCAGATACACTGTGGCTTAGATCATCCATAGCCCAGCAGACGCATGCAGGGCATACTGTCGAGAGAAGCGATTGTGCGGCTGCCGAGGGTGGTGCGCCGGTGGCCGAACTTTACCGCGAACATGGCATGATGCCATTGCCCGGCAATGGTTTGGCTGCAAATCATGACAGGGAGCGCCTCGTTCTACAAATGGCGGGCGAAGTATGGCGGCATGGATGCGGCCCTGATCGGCCAGATGAAGGCGATGGATAGAGCCATTTGTTCAAGCCCAATGGCGCGGGAGAACCGTCGTCTGAAGCGGATGTATGCCGAGTTGAGCATGCAGGCGGATTTGCCGAAGGTGGCGTTTGGAAAATGTATGGTCCGCCCCGCTATTTTAAGGTTTTCGTGGGTGACGCAGCGGCGCGCGTAAATCTATCCGGCTTCTGATCAGTCAGCCGCTTTTGGCGACAAGGCCTTGATGACATCCGCCCCATGGATTCCAGATGAGTGGCACGGGATGATGTCGGGTTTTTGCGCTTGGCTTACCCGCGGTCGATCAACGGTTTGGTCATCCGTTGGCTGGCAGGTGATGCGCGCATCAGCGCGAAGCACGCCCCCTGCAATGGGTTTGTGATAAAGGATCTGCTCAGGCAGCGGTGCCTTTTGACCGTGAAGCATGGCTGCGGCTTAGATGCCCAGGTCCAAGTCGCCCGTCGGCAGCTGTTAGCAATCTTGGTATTGCATGCCTTATCACTCATGCGAATTTACTATGTATGCGAAAACATACAAAATGAGTGACTGACCGTTGCAAAAAGTTGCACGTAAATCGTTACGCGCACCAGATATATGTTTCGCGTGCCATAACAGGCCCTGTTGCACAAATCGGCGGGATTCCCTGTGCGACTCCGTGGTGTTAGTCGGCGTGGATAAGCAAACCCACACCGCCTACCTACCGCACCACCAACTGGCGCAGCGACAACTCCGCCCTCAAGCAGTATGGTTCGTTGCTGATCTGGTTCGATCCTGCGACAGTCTGGCTGGCTGAACCGCGTGGTAAGCGAGGCCGTTCGGCCACCTTCACTGACGCGGCGATCCAAGCGTGCCAGACTTTGAAGGCTCTGTTCCGCCTGCCACTCCGGCAGACGACCGGACTGGTCGCGAGCCTTCTGGAGCTTGCAGGGTTGGATCGGCCCGTGCCCGACTTCAGCACATTCCGTCGCCGTCACTAAGGTCTGAATGTTGCCATCCCCTATCGCCAGAGCACGGGTGCCCTGCATCTTTTGATCCCCTCTCGTGGCTTGCCCGCAAACCACCGCCGGGCAACGGACAGCACCGGGATCAAGGCCGAGGGTGAGGACGAGTGGTTCGCCAAGAAACACGGGCCAAGAAGCACGGGCCATCGAAACCTCGGCAGTGGCGCAAGGTGCACCTTGGGATCGATGCCGACACGCTGGAGATCAGGGCCATCGAGATGACCGGCAGCCGGGTCGGGGACGCGCCGATGCTGCCCGAACGGCTGGACCAGGTCCTGCGGATCACCCCATCGACAAGCTCAGCGCCCCCCTCACGGTTTGCAAGCAAACCGTTGCCGGGCAACGGACGGTGCTTATGACACCCGCGCCTGCCACGCAGCCATCGCGGCGCGCAGCGCCTCTGCCGTAATTCCTGCACGCAAGAACGCGCAGCCATGGCTGAAAACCACGCGCGGCGCGCAGGCCAGCAACGACACTGTCCGCGCCCCTCGTCGCCTCGGCCGCACCATCTGGAGGCGCTGGAGCGGGTATCACCGACGAAGCTTGCTCGAGACAAAGATGCGATGCTTCAAGCTGCGCGGCGCGCGCGTCATGGCGCGCGATTTCGACACACGGGTCGCAGAACCACAGATCAGGGCAGCAATCCTGAACCGCTTTACAGCGCTCGGAACTCCCGAAACTCAACGCGTGGGGTGAGTCTGTTCAAGGGAAGGGAAAAATCGACCTCAGACTAATTTGTGCAAAAGAGCCCATAAAATGCACTGAACTATTTTGTATTTTGACACAAGAAGCTGCCGGACCCGGTCTGCGGCACTGGTTCTCTATTGAAGCTTCGTCTGACAGTGGGAACGGCCTGACAGCGACTATGTCGTTTTGCAGCAAGAGATGGTGCGACAACTCGATGTTGAAACTTGACGCTGGTGATCCTAGGGTCAGGACTCATAGCCAGAACATGACGGTTGCGGCAAGGGCGCAGGCTGAGAGGAACAGGTCAGCGCATCGTTCGTAGCGTGTCGCGATCCTGCGCCAGTCTTTGAGACGGGCGAACATGTCCTCGATCCATTGCCTGGTAGGGCATGCCTTCGTGCCCGAGAAGGTTGTGTCGTTTGTGGTAGAGGTCATTATCATGAGAAATGGTGGTTTTGCGGCCCTTGCGGGCAGGGATGCAGGGCTGAATATCGCGCTCGATCAATGCGTTGCGGAACTAGTCAGCATCATACCCGCGATCTGCCAGCAAGGTCCCTGCCTTGGGCAATGAGGGCAGCAGTGCCCGCGCCCTAATGTAGTCGCTGGTCTGCCCGGCACTCAGATACATTCCGATGGGGCGACCCTTCGCATCCGTCACCACATGCAGTTTCGAGTTCAGCCCACCCTTGGTGCGACCGATGAACCGCTTGCACCCCCCTTTTTGCCCCGCAGGCTGGACGCTGTGCGACGGGCTTTCAAATGGGTCGCGTCGATCATGATCGTCTCGACGTCCTGGCCCCCTGCGGCCAATTCGGTCAGTATCCGAGCGAACACCCCAAGACGGCTCCAGCCCACCCATCTGTTGTAAAGCGTCTTCGGAGGGCCATAGAACGCAGGTGCGTCGCGCCACCTCAACCCGTTGCGAGTGACAAAGATAATGCCACTCAGCACTCGCCCACTCTCACGGTTTGCAAGCAAACCGTTGCCGTGCAACGGGATCATCCACACGAGGCACCCCGTGCGACAACGGGAAAAATGGCTTGAGACGCTCCATCTGCGCCTCTGTCAGCCAGAACAGATCATCCATGCGACACCCCCTTGATGCCGAGAATCAATCAAACAGCGACAGCGAGCCCAAGCAATTTTACAGGTCCCGACCCTAGGCCGACGTCAGGTCTGCCAATTTAGTTCAGCGCCGCATTTTACTCGCCGTCATGCGATGCTGTAACGGGACTGAACATCGCGCGCTGCTCGTTACCGTTTGCAAGATCAGGGAAGTTGTCGATCTTCCCGTATCGGAGCCAAAAGGCGGACTACGGGATGAAACTGTTTGTCGGGTTGGATGTGTAGTGGGTGAAGACCGCGATTTGCGTGATCAGCGCGCATCGGAAGATCAAGAAAGAAGCTGAGGTTGTCAGCGAGCCAGAAGCGCTCGCACGCTGGATCGGCGCGCAGAATGGCACCACCGATGCCAGTGGCCTTGGGGCGGGTCCTTTGTCGCAATAGCTGCATCGCGACCTGATTGCGGCTGAACTCGAAACCGTGCTGAGGGAAACACGGCAAGTGAAGGGGGCGTTGAAGGCGATGCCGATCAAGACAGATCGCCGCGATGCGGACCGCATTGCGCGCCTGCTTCACCTCGGCGTGTTCCGGCCAGTTCACTGCAAATCTGTCTCGGCGCAAGAGGTCCGTGTCGTGCTCGGTGCCCGAAGGGTCCAACGGGGCATGATTGCGTTGGAAATGTCCCGGCGCGGGCTTTTGCGAAACTTCGGCCTCATGGTGGGTGCCATCTCTCGGGGCAGGTATGAACGGGGCAGGTATGCATATCGCATTCGCGAAATGGCGGATGGAAATGCGATGCTAGAGGCCGCGACAGGGCCGATGCTTCGGGCGCGGGCATCATTGCGACAAGAACTGGCGGGATTGGAGCGCCGTGTCCGCCAAATGGCTCAGGATGATCCGGTATGCCGACAGCTGATGTCGATGTACCGAGTAGGCGCGGTTGTCGCGTCGAGCTACCGATCAGCCGTCGATGATCGCTCCCGGTTGCCATCCTCGCAGAAGGTTCGGTCGTGGGTCAGTATGACACCATCGCGCCACCAATCCGGCGAACACGACGTCTCCGGCGGCATCACCAAGGCTGGCGATGTCAACTTAAGCTGCGCGTTATGTCAGGCCGCGACCGTGATGATGCATCGCGGGCGTCCGACATGGCTTTAAACATGGGCCCCACAGCTCACCCGCCGCCGTGCCCCAAAGCGCGCCATGGTCGCCTTGGCGCGTCGTATCAGCGTTATCCTTCATCGGATGTGGGGTGATGATACCGACCTTTGGTCAGACACCGCCACTCCTCATGCGCCCTGACAAATTGCACTCGCAACCGTTGCCTGCCTGACTGCAGGCTTTCGAGACCCCCACCATGGACGTGGCTCCGATGAAGCCATGGTCAGGACTGTTGCCGATCAACGTCGCGCACGCCTGTGAGATGGGCACATCGGAATTGCATTTGAACCAGCATCATGTTGGCAGCCACGCGCTGACCACGGACCGAAGCATGCACCCGGCAGAATCTCTGACAAAGTCAGCGACGAAAGCGGCACGGCTAAAACCGAAGCCTGGATTGGCAACGCAGCCATGCGAATGCCTTTGCATGCCAAAAGGCGCTTGACAGGGAAGACCCCGTTTCCGAAATTCTAAGCCTAGGCGAAAATATCCCGATGAACGTGGCGAGAAGCATGGTGCTGGCGATGGCCCCGCCAAGGGCTTGTGGCCATATTCTGCCGTTTTCTACAGGTAATCCCAAATGGTACGCCAACCGGGTTGAAGAAAATTTGGGCCAGCCAGAACCACATCGTCGAGCACTGGCCCAGAAAGAACGACTTGCCGCAACAAAGCCTACTTTGAGGCATCGCCGAAAGGATAGTTCACTGACAGGGCGACCAGCGGACTTGTCGATGCCGTGTCCTGCACCTGAAAATCGAGCGTGATTCTGTCGTCAAGGGCATAGCCGACCCCAGCACCCCAGTTCACGCTTGCAGACGGATCGGCGCGCCCGACATCGGCGTGCAAAGTCCAAGCGTCAGCCAGCACGAATTCAGCGCCAAGACTTTCGCCAAAGGTCTTTTCCGCCAGATCGTAAGACACCTCTCCCGAGACGGACAGCCGGTCGGATACTGGAACGCCAAGCGAAACCGCCAGTTCGGACGACGCGGCGTGTGTCTTGTCGTAAAAATGCTGCGTATAGCCGAGGTCATATACAAGCCCAGCGCCGATTTCACACCGGTAGCCCAGCGCCAAATCAAGTTCGGCTCGATTGCCGACATCGTCCTTCAAGTTTGTTGCCCAGACCCCGGCATAGAAGCCGTTTTTGGTGAGTTCGAAGTAGGGCTGGATGGCGGGGCTGTTGCCAGTCTCCGACAGACCGTCCGACAGGTAATTCGACGTGACGGTGACGCCGCCTCCGAACGACAGATCCTCAGCAAGCACGGTCGAGGGCACAAAGAGCGCGATCATCGAAATGGAAGCCACAAACGTTTTCATTGGAAGCCTTTTAGGTAGGTTTTTGGGAATATTTCGGCGACTGGAGTTCGGGTCAGTGGCACGGATCAGCCATGCGCCACCTTGTCGCGACCCTTAGGTTTCAGGCTCATGTAACCGACGATTGCAACGATTGCCGACAGGAACAGGGCACTGGTGATGATAGTGCCAAGGCCCATGCCGCCGTATTCGGTTGGTTGCGACAACAGATCGCCGAACGACGCGCCAAGCGGGCGGGTCAAGATGTAGGCAAGCCAGAACCCGAGGATCGGATCAAGCTTCAGAAAGAAATATCCGAAGGTGAGCGAGGCGATGATCATCCCGAACAGCACGCCAGTGGAAAGATAGCCCAGACCAAAATGCTCGGCGACCAGATCCCCCGCCGCCGTGCCAAGCGCAAAGGTGAACAGGATCGCCAGCCAGTAATATGCCTCGCGTTTGGTGGTAAAGATCGCGTGGATCGACAGGGTTTTCTCGGATGCGAACCAAAGCGCGAATGTCGCGGCAAGAGCCACGGAAAAGCCGATCGTCGTCGTGATCAGCGAGACGCCGAAGTTGTCCACCAGGTTGTCTGTCACCAGCGTACCGACGATGCTGATCAGCACCACCGCCAGCCAGTAAGACCAAGGCACATAGCGTTTCTGGCCGAATTGCAGCACCAAAGCCCCGATAAGAATCGCTGCCATGATGAGTGAGGTCATCGTCAAGCCGAGGCCCAAATTGACCGCCAAATAATCGGCAGCTGTTTCGCCCATGGTCACAGCCATGAGCTTGATCAGCCAGAAGTCCACAGTGACTTCCGGCACACGGTTCATGGCACGGTTGGACATTGCTTCGGGCGAGGTTTGCATGATGTGGGCTCCACTGCTGGGGGTGTTTGCGGCGTTCATTTCGACACCAGCGCCAAGGCTTGTGCCGAGAATCCGTCGGCCCGCTGATCATCATCAGCATTGCAACGCTCAAGCGCTTTGGTCTGGAAGTCGACGAAAGCAGCGTGATCCGCATCCGACAGTTTGGCGGTGGTTAGGCCGAGCGCCACCGCCTTCAGCATGACTTCGCAAGGCAAGGCCCGGCCATTGGCGTCGGTGACAGCGATGCCAGAGACAAGGGTGGCTGCAACAGGGGCGGCTGCGGCCGCGACAGGGCTTGTCAGAGTGGCTTGCAAGGCGATTAGAGTGGAACTAACTGCTGCCGCATCTGGCGTTCCGGCCCGCAGGGCGCCAAGCGCCGCATCAGCGGCATCGTCGATGGTGCCCCAAGCATTGCCGTCCAACGCCCGCAACGTCGCTGCTTGATCATCCCATGCCGTCTCGAAATCCTTGATCCGGGTTTTCGCAGCAGCCAAATCGCCCGTGGCCGCGATGGTCTGGACATTGGCTACGATGCCACTGAAGGCGGACATGTCGCCAAGGCCTGTGGTCGGGGTCGCGGTGGCTGCGGCAACGCTTGGTCCTGCAGGGTAAAGATTGAAGGCGGTAAAGGCACCGACTGGCACGATGATCAAAGCGGTGGCCAAAAGAAGTTGTTTCATTTTTCAAACTCCTGTCAGAGGCGGATTTGCCCCGTCAGAGGTGCTTCTAGCTACGAGGCCATACCGCCAGCTTTCCGTGGGCTTACAGATTTGTATGGTGGCCGCGACGTTTGTGTTAAGCCGCAGGTGCATTCAGACTGCGATATGTTATTTGCAACATCGAAAGACCAAACCCGCAATGCGCATCCTGCTGATCGAAGACGACCCCTCTGCCGCCAACTATGTCGCACGCGGTTTGTCTGAGAACGGCCATGTTTGTGACGTGCTGGCCGATGGCACCGATGGGCTGTTTGCTGCTACGCGGGAAAGCTACGACGTGCTTGTCGTGGACCGGATGATCCCCGGTCTGGACGGCCTGTCGCTGGTGCGCGCGCTGCGTGCTGCCGGGCGCAAGACACCGGTGCTGTTCCTGACGGCGCTTGGTGGCATAGACGACCGTGTCGAGGGACTTGAGGCCGGTGGCGATGATTATCTGACCAAGCCCTTTGCCTTTGCTGAACTGTTGGCGCGCGTCAACGCGTTGGCTCGTCGCCCGCCGGTGCAAGAGGTGAAAACCGTTCTAAAGGTGGCGGACTTGGAACTGGATCTGATGGGCAGGCAGGCCTTCCGTGGGGGGCAATCGATTGAGTTGCTGCCCAAGGAGTTCACGCTGCTTGAGGTATTGATGCGCAACGAAGGCCGCGTGGTGACGCGCACGATGCTTTTGGAACGGGTTTGGGATTTCCATTTCGACCCGAAAACGTCGGTGGTCGAAACCCACATCAGCCGCTTGCGCGCCAAGATCGACAAGCCGTTTGAGGTGGCCTTGCTGCACACTTTGAAAAACATGGGTTATTCGATTCATGCGCCCCGTTGATCTGTGGCGGCACAGCTCTTTCCGGCTGGCACTGGGCGTCACTCTGGCGGTGCTAGGCGCGCTGATCCTGGTCGGGGCGGTCGGCTACACCGTGCTACATCGACAGTTGGCCGATCGACAAGATGCGCGGCTGATGGAAATTTTCACGACGTTGCAGCAATCCGATGCCGACGATAAGCAGGATCTGGTTGAGGCAATCGCCGCCCGCATAAAAGCCAGCCCAAATTATTCGTCCGTTTTCTTGCTCAGGGATGCTGCGGGCAAGATTCTGGCAGCCAACATTCAGGATGTTCCGATCAAGTCGGGCTGGTCTACAGTCGAAGCCTCCGCTCTGGGAGTTCAATCCGACTATGCGTACCGCGTATATGCTGGCGACTTGAACAGTGAGCATTTGGTCGTAGGCTTAAGCAACGCTGATCTTGATGATCTGTCCGAAATCATTCTGAGCGGGTTCGGTTGGTCTGCCTTAGCGGTCCTCATAGCTGCTATCGCTGCCGGATCATGGATCGCATTCAGGCTTCAGCGCCGTCTCAGCGACGTAACATCCACGCTGCACCGCGTCGCTGGCGGGGATTTATCCACTCGATTGGCCGTGTCAGGCCGTGGCGATGATCTTGACCTGATTTCAGGCGAGATCAATCAGACGCTCGGCCGCCTTGGCGCACTGGTCGAGGCCATGCGTCAGGTCAGCGCCGATATCGCCCATGAATTGCGCACGCCGCTGAACAGACTGCGCATCCACATCGAGCAGGCGGCGCGCAACGCCGCCGTCGCTGCGCCTGTCGAGGACGACCTCGCTGCCGCCATCGCGCAAAGTGAAGCCATCGACCAGACCTTTTCCGCGTTGCTGCGCATCGCCCAGATTGAGGCTGGGGCGCGTCGGGAAAAATTCGCGCCGGTCGATCTTGCAGCATTGCTCGGTGACGTCGGAGACATTTATGCCGAGGTGGCGGAAGATGCGGGCCAGACCTTGCTGTGCGATATGGCGGGGGTCGCATGGGTGATTGGTGACAAGGAATTGTTGACACAGACCTTCGCAAACCTGATTGAAAACGCCATCCGACATTGCCCGACCGGCACGGCGATCACTTGCAACGTCCGGGCGGAGGGCAACCGAGTGACGGCGTCAGTCTCGGATACCGGTCCGGGGATTCCGGACGGGGAGCGTGAATTGGTGCTCCGCCGCCTTTACCGGCTGGAGAAAAGCCGGACGACAGAAGGTACGGGACTAGGGCTGTCGCTGGTCAAGGCCGTGGCTGATCTGCATGGTGCCGAACTAGCGCTGGCAGATGCACTGCCGGGATTGCGGGTAGAATTGCAATTTGCGCGGATCATCGGCGCGTCATAACCCAGATGCTTTGACAGTTCGTGGATTTCCTTGGGGCGCATCAATCCCTCGCAATCCTCTTTGCCTTTCTTGTGGCCTTTGGCGAGGCTTTGCTGATCATCGGGCTTTTCGTGCCCTTGACGACAGTGCTGGTCTGGCTAAGCGCATTGATCGGCTTGGGCGAGATGACATTTCTGCCAGTCTTTGCAGCGACCGTTGCCGGAGCCATTGCCGGGGATGCCCTGTCGTTCTTGGCTGGTGTGCATTGGAAACAGCAAATCCGTAAATTCCGGCCATTCTCGCGCTACAGCGCGCTGATGGACAAGGGCGAGCAATTCATTCTGGTCCCCGCAGCCGATCGGGGCGGTTGCGCGTGGCACTTTGGCTGGAGCGCCAAGGCGGCCGAAGTGGCGCTCTTGGGCGGGTGCTTCGAAATAACGATCAAATGCCACAAGTGGCGGCCTTGATCGGGCTGGTACTCCTCGCCTTCGCCAGCTTTGTGCTGTTGCTTGTGGCGGTGATTTTCGATCCGCAAATGGCACTGGCGGGTGCGGCAATCGGGCAGTTTGTGCAGGGTCTGCGCACGGATTGGGCCACCTCGGCGATGCTGGGTATCACCCTGTTGGCGGGATAGGGCTGTGTTGCTGCCGGTGGGGCTGGTCCTGATCGCAGTCCTTGCGGTCAGTCGGCAATGGGCGTTGAGCGGGTCTGTGACGGCAGCAAGCCTTGCCGGGGTTGCCTTTGTGCCTTTGTTCAAGATGCTGCTGCATCGCGCGCGCGATCCCGATGCATCAGGGGGCGGACGGCTTCAGCTTTCCCAGCGGCCATTCCACACTGGCCACCATCATCTTCGGTATGCGGGCCCTGTTCGTGGCGCAATCCCTGCCAGTAAGGTTTCGCAGTATGATTTACGGCAGCTTGCCACCTTGATTGCGCTGAGCGGACTGTCGCGCGTGCATCTGCAGTCGCATTGGCCAGCGATGTGCTGGCGGGGTTGCCGTTCGGCGGTGCTTTGGTCAGCGTAGTGGCCCCACTGCCGGATGCGCGGGTCGTGACCGTTCAGCATCGGATGTTTGCGGTCGTGCTGATAATTACCAAGGCCGGGCATCATGCCGCTTCATTTGTGGACTGGCTGGTCCGCCGCTACGGCCCGTTATGACGCCCCCCTGCCCGTGACGACGCTTGCTGCAGCTGACTGGCCGGCGACTGGCTGGCAGCAGCCCACCCATCGCATCTTACTGGATAGTGACCCAAGCAAGCCGATGCTGCTGCAAATCACTTGGGCTCTGGCAGACCTAGTGACCGCATTCGAAGCTGCCGGATGGCAGGCATCGCAGTCCATACAGTCGGGCGAGATCCTTTCGGCAATCGTGCCGTCTCGTCGGCAGCTTGGACGTCACGCACTGTGGCTGATGGCGCATCTTTTCCGCTCGGCATTGGTGACCCTCACCAAGATAGACGCCACCGATCAGCGCATGGTGTTGCGTATTTGGAAAACGCAAAACTTGGTGCAAGATGGCACCGTCACTGTCCCGCTTTTGATGGTGTCGCTGACAGGCTGGACCCGGTCGACTTCGGATATACGCAGCTGGAGGGCGTCGTAGTTTGGGCCGGATCACCCGATCAGTTGGCCACCGAAAAGGCCGGGTTGGTGGCGGTGCTGCCATAAACCATTGCGCAACCGGGCAGGATTGTCGATCTGCTGCTTGTCGCCGCGCAGCAATCGGTCCGGATTTCGCTTTTACAGGTTGCGTGGAAAGATGGAACCCGGAAGCCCGAGCTTGCGAAGCGCTGCCTCGTAGATCGAGACCAGCCGGGGATAGAACTGGCGATAAAGAAGCGGCTCCGCAATCCAGATCAAGAAAGACGCAAAGGCGGCAACCCTAAAAGCGCCCAGCATGCCTATGGGAACCGGTGCTTGCGCATCGGCATTGATCGCAAGAACGGCGTTGTGGTTCTAAAGCTCGACGACGGACAGGGACATCTTGAGGCCCTACCGCCCAAAGGACCACATCGTCGACAGGCGCATCGACCGCAAAAGATGGTGCAGCAGGGCCAGGCCAGCATGGGCAATCAGGTAGGCCCAAACCAGATTGGCCAACGCAAGATGTACCGTCATCGCGATCATCCCATCCGGTTCGGCCGAATGCAGACCAAGAGCGACCTGCACGAAATAGACCGCGCCGGAGGCCGCCATAGCCGAGATCAGCACAAGACCAAGGCCGTGAATGGCCGAAGGCAAGGCCGCCTCTGGGTCATGCTGGGGAAGGCGCAGCTTCAACGCTGCCCCGGCATGTACCTTGATGTCCCGCCCCAGTGCCGCCAAACGCCGCGCGGAAAACCACGGCAGCAACGCACCAAAGTCAGTCCCGCGCGACCGCACCAGGATTGTCACCCAAAGCCCGAACGCCAGAACCGTGGCCGCAAGGCCCGAATACCGGTGAATCTGAAACAGGATGTCTCCCGGCTGCACATCATCCGGTCCGTGCATCTGCAGGCTGGTCAGTAGCTGGGTCACGATAGCTAGGGCCAAACCTGCGTGCAACAGGCGGGTCGCGCGATTATGCCGGGTTTGAATGTTGGTGACAGGAGTGTTGCTGTGCATGTCGAGGTGTTCCAATGGGGGCGGCCAGAAGGAAATGGCGCGTTAGGCCAAACTAAATCTCCAAAACCGCGCCAGCCTTTCCGCTAGGTCACAAATTTGTAAGGTTGCGGGTATCCGTTCAAGTTACGCCGCCGCGAGACGCCGACGCATAGTAAGGGTGCAACCCAGTCCGTTCGTCGCCCGGAGCCAGCCCCATGTTCGCATCCAACCGCAGTCAGCTTCCATCCGGCATCTGGCTTCTGGGCTTCGTGAGCCTGCTGATGGATATTTCGTCCGAGATGATCCACAGCCTGCTGCCGCTGTTTCTGGTCACCGCCTTTGGGGACCACTGCGCTGATGATCGGGCTGATCGAGGGGCTGGCCGAAGCAACCGCTCTGATCGTCAAAGTGTTTTCGGGCGTGCTGAGTGATTGGTCCGGGCGGCGCACAGGGTTGCCGCTTATCGGCTAAGGGATTGGGGCCGTCACAAAGCCTCTGTTCGCCCTTGCCCCAAGCGTGGGTGTCGTGTTGACCGCGCGGCTCTTGGACCGCGTGGGTAAGGGCATTCGCGGCGCACCGCGCGATGCGCTCGTCGCCGTTATAGCGCCGCCCGAGCTGCAAGGTGCTGCGTCTGGGCTGCGCCAGTCGCTGGATACAGTCAGTGCATTTGCCGGGCTGCTGATTGCGGTGGGGCTGATGTTGCTTTGGTCAAACAACTTTCAGGCTGTGTTCTGGGTTGCGGTCATCCCCGCTGCGATGGCTGTGGCCCTGCTTGCTTTCGGAGTGAAGGAGCCGCCACCAAAGCCCGGAACGATCCGGCAAAACCCGATCCGGCGTGCCAGTCTTGCCCGCCTCCCGGTTGCCTATTGGCAAGTGGTTGGCATCGGTGCCGTCTTTACGCTGGCGCGCTTCAGCGAGGCGTATCGGTCCTACGCGCGCAAGAAAGCGGCATCCTTTTGGCGATAGTTCCGCTGGTCATGGTGGCGATGAACCTTGTCTAAGCCCTGTCGCCTGCCCGTTGCGGCGCCTTTCCGATCGGGTCAGCCATAGATCCCTGCTGGTCGGGGCCTGATCCTGCTGATCATGGCTGACCTCATTCTGGCCAGTTCCGCCCATTGGACCGTGGTTCTTGCCGGGGTTGCGGTCTGGGGCGTTCACATGGGCAAGACGCAGGGCTTGATGGCCGTCATGGTGGCCGACACCGCCCCGGCCGACCTGCACAGGACGGCTTACGGACGTTTCAATTTGGTCAGCGGGGGTGCACTGTTGATCGCAAGCTTTATGGCTAGGGTGCTTTGGGACAGCATTGGTGCCCCGGCGACGTTTTTGACGGGGGTCATGTTCAGTGCTGCGGCCTTGGTTCTGCTGTTCAAGCGTGGCGGAAATCTGCCCACCAAGCGCGGGGCCTGAGGTTGTAAGGTTGCTGACACCTGAGTGTAAGATGGCAACCCCATCTGTCCTTCATCAGGCCGCAACCCGTGGCCATGATTGACTCGAGAGACCCATGCAAACGAAGACTTCCCTCACGATCACTGGCGCGCTTCTGGCGCTTTCCCTGATCTCTGGCACCTTGGCCTTTGCCGAAACCCAAGGTGTCGAAGACCCTATGGCTGAGGCAAAGACCTTCCTGGCCTCGCCCACCAGCCTGTCCCAAGTAATTGCCGCCTCCGAAGCGGCTGCAGGCGGCAAGGTGTCCAGCATCGAATACCAGGGCGGGGAAAACGGTGCGCCTGACCTTATCATGGCCGAAGTGGTGCTTGCCGATGGCACCGAGAAAACCGTCGCCATCAACCCGGCCGATGGCAAGGTGATGAACATCACGCTGGCCGGGAATGACCAGCAGGGTGACGAACAGGACGGCGGCGCCGAGAATGAAAGCGGCGGCAAAAACAGCGATGACAGCGAGCAGGATGGCGAAAACGCCAATAACTGATCCCTGACCCGATGACAGGACAGGCGGTGTCGCAGGGCATCGCCTTTTTCTTTGACCAAAGGCCGTGGCCGAAAAATGTCCACATTACATAACTGTAAGTTGGGCGAAAGACCGCTGCGGTGTGGGCCAAGCAAACAGGGTCCACCAAGAACCAGCCCACAAGGGCAACGCGCAAAAGGAACCCCACAATGTCTGAACCCATGATCCGGTTGAACCGGCTAACCCAGTCTTTCGATGGGGTGACTGCCGTTGATGCCCTGTCGATGGAGATCGCCAAAGGCGAGGTCTTCGGCTTTCTCGGTCACAACGGTGCAGGCAAGACGACGACAATTTAGATGCTGACCACATTGGCGCGTCCGGCCTCTGGGACGGCGACCGTGGCAGGGCATGACATCTGCACCGACCCGTTGGAGGTGCGACGCCGCATCGGCTATGTCCCCGAAAACGTGCGGCTTTACGACACCCTGACTGCGGCTGAGAACCTGATCTTCTTTGCTCGCCTGTCGGGTGTGGCGGAGCCGAAGCGGCGCGTGGCAGAGGTGCTTGACCTATTGGACTGCACCTATCTGGCCGACAAGCGCGTGGGGGGCTTTTCCAAGGGAATGCGTCAGCGTGTCGGCCTTGCGCAAGCCATCCTGCACCAGCCCGATGTGCTGTTTCTGGATGAACCTACCTCGGGCCTTGACCCGATGGGCATCAAGATGCTCCGCGATCTAGAGCAAGTCGCCGTTCATATGATTCAGGCTTCCCATCTTGGACGGTTTCTGATTCCCTGATCTTTCCAGATATAGGGGATCGAGATGGGCAAATCACATCCTATGGAGCTTCGCA
>NZ_JAFCTX010000036.1:0-45319 GCF_049896245.1 Cypionkella sp. TWP1-2-1b2
CGTTGTAAGAGCGCCAGTTCGTCGTGCGGTAGGTCGGAGGTGCAGGTTTGCTCATACCCTGCGACTAACACCTTGCAGTCACGCAGGGAATCCCTCACGATTTGTGCAACAGAGCCTTTCGTGGCCCAACTCTTTGACAATGAAAATGGCTTCCATGTTGATGAAAACATCATCCTCGACAACCAATACTATAGACATTGTGTCCCTTCGCGGATCGATCCTGAACTGGCCAATTTTTTGCCCGGGACCAATAAAAAATTAGGCCTGTGCATAGCGGCAGCGCGTCACAAAAGAAATGGTTCCCAGTTTTTTTCATTTTGTTCCGCGCCACACGGGTTGCGAGGCGCTGTTTCAGATCAGACAATCGAAGCACGTTGCGCCAGAAGCAGCAACCTCCTTTTCGCGCAGGACGGGACATCAGCCACCAACGTTGGGTTACATCGCTGCCTCGACGAAAAATGTTTATTTTTAGGAACTCAATCCAACCATACGTGTTGGTAAGAGCGACAGGTAGTTGCCTGATCGTCGACCAAACAAAATGGAGAAGTACAATGGCGAAGAATCCGATCACAGACGGCACCCACGAAGACCATGTGCGTGCCGGAGAGCAAAGCCACAAGAACGCCTCAGGTGCAGCCGCGGCCAAAAAACCGGAAAGTGGTTCCAAGCCGATGGGAATGCAGGGCGGCACGCACGAACAACACGTCAAGGCCGGCGAACAGAGCCACAAGAAGTCGTAAACACGATTGATGCCATTGAATGAGCCACAACCGTGTCGACAGCATGGCGAGGCCATTGGGCGCCTCGCCACGCTTGTCACACCAGACTGACACAGGCTCCTGATATCGTGGCAGCCAAACCGCAGTCAAAATATCCCCGCCGCAGGAACATCCGTTGAATTGCTCCCACGTTAAAAGGCTACGCCCGCGCCCGGTGGGTTGGAGCATACGAAAAATTTTTGCCGTACAATCGGCCTATCCAAGGTCCCAATGCCGACATCGCGTCAAGCCACGGGGGCGGCTGGGCCTGGGATCGCGTTTTCAGTGCCGTCGACTTTGGTTGCATCCCAGTTCGGATCCTGCTGCTTGATTCGACGGGAAATGGCATAGCTTGTGGGCCGGGTCAGGGTGAAGCCAATGGCCGCGGCCCCATCAAACGCAAGCCAAGAATACCAGCCAAAACGCAGGAGAGCGGCGACAAGCCCTCCCGCGAATACGACACCAACGATAAGGGTCGCAAAGATAATCACTCGGTCCATCACGTTTTCCCTCCTTGGGATCTGATGAGGGCATCGGGGCTCGGAAGCAGTTCCGAACCCCGGCCAGCTTCCCGTCAGGACAAGGAGACTTTGGCGACGCTATCTTTTGCATCGGCTTTCGGATCGCCGCCCAACAACAGTTTCAGGCCGGAAAGCAGACTGGACCCGTCACGCCAAATCTCGGCATTCGCGGGGTCAAAGCGCAACAGGATCAGTTTGGGATCATCCTTGCCACCTTCATACCAAGCCGCCACCCATTTGTTCCAAAGCCGGTCAACGGTAGCACGGTCGGCCGAACGGGTCATATGGCCATGCACGGTGGCAAAAACATCATGTCCCTTCGAGACGAAAGTGAAGATTGCCAGATCTTCTGACTGCAGCCCTTTCAAAATTGCCGCGTCGGTGGAGGTGAAGAACCAGATCGGCCCTTGATCTTCATCCCCGTCCAGTTGCGCCGTCATCGGACGCATCGAGGTGGGCGCGCTGGCTTCAAGCCCCAGCATCACTGTCCGGTCGGCCCGCAGATGCTTCCAGAAAGCGGAAGTGATTTCGGCGTCGGTTGTCATTGGGTATTCCTTTGTTTGCTACAGGGAAAATATGAGGATTAACGGAGGTGTTCCGACACGGCCCTTGTATCGTCGCGGTCCTCCAGGGATCATCGGGTCGCGGCGCATGTCGGCACAAGACCTTGGTTCAGGCAAGGATCTGCGCCTCGTTTTCGGTCGGCAGCCTTCCATTTGGAGTAAAGATATTGACGAATTCGGGCAGAGCGACGTTCAGGCGCAAAAGAAGCTCTGCGCGCGAAAGACCGGTTTTATCACTCAACTCGGCCAAGGTCTCATTTCCCAATGCGGCTTCCAGGTCATCGACGTCGATAGGCGTGTTCGCCTTTTCAGACACCCAACTGTCTACAGCGGCACCCCGGCCAGAGTCCCGGAGCCGGTCTACAAGGTCGCTCAAAGCGTTTGAGATAGTGTGTCCAACCGTGGTGTTGCCAAGTCCGGTATCGGCAGACGGGTTGGTCTGGAAGAATTTGCCTATCTCGGAATTGAAGTTGCCACTGCTCTGAACTGGGGTTGACCCGGGTGCAAAGGTCTTTTCGCGTACGACCGTTAGCATGTCGCTGATCCGACTACGGTTTTGGTAGCCCGCGATGGCGACAAGTCCAAGAAGGGCCACCAACGAAGGTGTGGATTTCGACATGATTGTTCTCCGGCGTGTTATGGAATTCGGTGGCTAAGTTCCCGCAGTTTTTGCACATAACCTCGGACGGCTAGAACGATGATGGCACCGATCGCAGCTTTAATAAGGCCGACGCCTTCGCCGGACCATACCAGCCCAAGCTTTGCCCGAGATAAGAGGCCAAGAAGTTATCGGCGATACCCACAATTGTGGTCAGAACGAAACCGACTGGCTCGTCGTCGAATAGCACCACGAGTTTTGCGATCGGGCCGGCAACAAGTCCGATGATGGTGGTCAAGATGAGTCCCATGAAACGGTCCAAGCGTTGGTTGCGAAATTCTGAAAAAGGAACGCGCAAACCGCGGAATAGTTCCGCACGGGGAAGCAGATTGGATTCTTGCGGCGATGCGTGCCGGCACCTTGCCAGCGGACCGTCCATCTAGGAATTGTCAAGCTGCTGAAAGAACGTCATGAGGTGGCGCAAGGCGTCAGGCCGATCCTGCCGGTCCAGCGGGCGCCGGTCCTGCGATCAGCTACGCCAAGCGTGGCAGTGGTTGCAGCGACACCTGCCACAGATAGCCCCGGCAACCCGGGCCCGCGCCGGATCGACAAGATGAACGCACTGGGTTTTGCGGGGGAGGCCCGAAATCAGGGCCTAATCAGCCTCGAAAGTTGGACAAGTCATGCAGCCGAGCAACCGCGCACCTAAGCCAACGCCTTCATGTCAGAGCCTGTCAATTTTGTCCGAAGAAGTATAAAAAGGAGTGAAACAATGGTGAAGTAGACGACGAACTGGCGGGGTAAAGGCTCGACTACCATTGCGTTGGTCAGGGTGGGAAATCAGAAAAACCACTTTGTTCCTTGTGCCGTCACGTCTGATTGACAGGCTTGTCGTCTGCTCCACCGTTTCAACGCTGCGGGTCACCGCATGGTTCCATCAGCAACTCGGCGAAGGGACTGCCTTGATGGCCCGCGCGCACCACAAACGAGCGGCGCGTGCGGGTTTCGCAACTGGTTATTGCATCATCGCAAGCTGGCCACGGATCTCGCCGTCCGGAAACTTTTCAGTATGGACGTTGAAGTAATACTTGCCTGCCATCAGGTCTGCCGCTTGTTCATCGGTGATCGGGGCAGTGCCTTCCATGGCTTCAGACGTGGTGTCGATCACCGGACCTGCGGCTTCGGTCGCCGCTGCGGGGCCGTGGATATGCGACGCTGTCATGTCGCCGCTCAGGCCATCATGCTTATAGACCCAAGTGACGGTTTTCGCTTCGGTATCAAGCGTCACTTCGGCGGTTCCCGTCGCCGCACTGTCGGTTAGTGGCACTTCGGCGGCACCGGTCATTTCCGTCGTAAACTTCATCATTTCGGCCTGAGCGGCAGCAGCGGCAAGCATCATGCTGACTGCCAGTGCAGCAACAACACCCGGGTTTTGGATAAGGATCATGGCAAACGTCTCCTGAGAGAATTGGGGCGAAATTGCCCTCTTATCAACGTTTCGCTAAACATATGGTTCCGGGATCACACACGCGCAGCCGATCCCGCAAGCGGGATGCCGCGCAGTTAGTCCGCCAATGCGCCTAAGGATGCGCAATATTGTAGCCGAGAACTGGTGTGCCTGTGAGGGTTGTTCAACCGCACTCGAAAGGAGAAAACGGTTAGGCTCTGTTGCACAAACGACCTAACGGTCGGGCCTCCCCTTTCCCCAGACAGACTTGTCCCACGACTTCTATGACAGGTATGACAAGGGCGGTGAAGCAATTCAGCACGGCCACTCGGACCTAGAACTCAGCGACCTGACGGTCCCAACCCCGCGCCATGGGGCGCTGGCCCAGAAGTTTCAAACAATGCATCTTCGTCTCGACGCGGCTTCCGCGGTTGTGCCTATTTCCGGCGTGGTTCTGTCAATGTCTCTCCCGGTTCCGCGCAGGCCCCGAACCACTTTTGCGCAACAGCTTCTGCCAGACTGCGGGCCGCGTTCCGGACCTCGTCTTGCATGGCTTTGTCGTCGTCAAAAGCCTGGTGGCTGGTAGCATAGGGTTCCCAATAGCCGATGTAGCGATCAACCTCGGATGCCGCCCCGGCGGGGGTTAGTTTCATAAAGCGCAGCCAGTCCGAAACAGACCGGCGCACGTCGGCAGCGCCAGACACATCGCCGTGCACGATCACCGAAAAGGACCGCCCCGACAGGTGCCGGGGATAAGACCAACCGTCCAGCTCAATCTGTTTGGCAAGGGCCGCATCTTTGCCATCGGTCAGCGTCGGGTCGGGATTGCCGCCATCCGCACAAACCAGCCGGTCCATCATCAGCTTGATCGGCGACGACAGCAGCGTGAACACGACCGCCAACCATGGCAAACCAAGGCACAGTGGCAGCACCGCAATCTCGCCAATCACCACGATGTAGTTCGGATGGTTCACATATCGGTAGGGCCCGCGGGCAACCAATCGCTCGCCAGGCAGCAGCACCTGCCGCAGGGCGTGATGGCCTCGCTGACCTGGGACCGGGGCACGGAACTGGCCTATCATCGGAAGTTCACCGTCGGTCGCATCGTTTTTTTGACGCTTAACAAAAGGCTTCACATACTGCGGCGCAATCAAACGCACCTCATGGCCGAGCGCCTGCATCTCGCGTGCCCAGTAGCTCGAACTGCCGCAAGCTTCAAAAACAACCGAGGTCGGCGGGTGACGCGACATGAAATCCCGAAATTGATCCCGCGTCAGCCTCTTGCGGAAAAGAAGCTCACCAGATCCAGTTGCGCCGTGGAGCTGGAAAATGCGTTTTGCCAGATCCACCCCGATAATAATATCCTCCATAGACCGTCCTCCCCCGAGCGCGATGATACCAAGACCTGATCATGCCATACACACGCCCCACCGAAAGGGCGCTGGACGGCAACCACCCCATCTATTCATAGAAGGACGACCTTGATCGGGCTGGCATGAGGGCTGCTGCACGCTTTTGCACGTCGGCAGTTACCTATGGCTTGGCGGATCTGGGACCCGAGTTGGGCCAAGCCCGGTCGCTGGACGACCTGTCGCCTTTGCCGCGGGCAATTGTGGGCGCACTTCTGTCTGCGGATATTCTGATCGTCGGCAGCCCCGTCTACAAGGGCAGCTATCCGGGACTTTTTGAACACCTGTTTGACCTGATAGACCCGTCCGCCCTGCTGGGAAAACCGGTCTTGCTGACCGCCACAGGCGGTGGCGACAAACACGCGTTGGTCATTGAGCATCAGTTGCGGCCACTGTTCGGCTTCTTCGAAGCGGCGACTTTGGCCACGGGCGTCTATGCCTCGACAGCTGACTTTTCCGACGGCGTGCCCTCGTCTGCATCGCTTCTGGCGAGTACCGACCGCGCCGTTGATCAGTTCCAACCTTGGCTGGGACGTACTCCGCCGCCCAAGCAGCCTGATCCTGACCCGCTTCACCCGCAACCGAAGCCGATCCCACCAGATCGGGTCAACCGATCCATGCCTGAAAGTAAGTGTCAAATGACCAAACACGAAACCTTCACCGCAGCGATTTTTCTCTAAGATGTCGTCTCAGTCTCGCCGCGCATCGGTGCGGAAATTCGCAACCTCCCGATTTCAGGCGATTTGAGCGTCTTGGGAAAGGGAAGTCCTATCCATCAGACCATTTGTGGAAAAGGACCAAGATCCGGTCGCAGCTTATTCTCTGATAAAATCTGGTTCAATACCTTGATGACGCGAACTGGATCGGCCGGCTTCTGAAGACACCGCCCGGCGCGCAGTGCTTCGTGCTGCTGCTCCGGCGCATAACCGGACAACACCAGGAACGGCAGGCCGCGGGCCACCAGTGCAACTGCAATCGGGGCGGCACTTAAACCGTTGAGATTGGCGTCAAGCACTGCCGCATCGCAGATCCCACTTTCAACGAGGGATAACGCCCTTTGGAGATTGCCAGTCACGCCCGCGATGATGAAGCCTGCCTCAACGAGCATGTATTCCAGGTCCATGGCGATGAGCGGCTCGTCATCGACAATAAGTACTCGCGCTTGGTGTCCGACACTATCGTCCATCTTCCGTGACCCCCAAATCATGCGCGGCAGGCGCTGTTAACTTCCAAAAAAAACCTGTTTTGCGATACTCGATCTCTACAGTACCATTAATTGACGCTTCGACCATGCGCCCAATAACTGTATTCCCAAACCCCTTGCGGGTCGGTGGAGCAACTTCGGGGCCGCCCTCTTCAAGCCATTGCAACGTGAAGCCCGGATTCACCGCTGCGACATGGCCCCAATTGATGTGCACGCGGCCGCTTGCGTTCGACAGTGCGCCATATTTCGCCGCATTGGTTGCCAGTTCATGCAACGCCATGCCGATGCCTTGCGCAGCGCTTGGCGAGAGGTTGATCGGCGGACCATCGAGCAGCACGCGCGTGCCGATCAAATCATTGAAAGGAGAGAGCTGTGCGTGGACCAGTTCGGACATTGCAATGTGCGTCCATTGATTTTTCACCAACAGGTCCTGCGACGCCGCCAGTCCCCGGATACGCTCGGACAGGTGAACGGCAAAAATCGAGGGGTCATCCAAGCGCGCAGTCTGACGTGCAATGGCCTGAACGACAGCGAGCAAGTTCTTGGCGCGATGGTTGACCTCGCCCATGAGCAGTTCAATGTGCTGCTCTTGACGCTTGCGTTCCGACAAATCGTAGAAATAGCAAACGACGCCAAAGCGATCGCCGGGAAGGCTCACCCGCTCGATCTGCCATTCGTACGATTCGTCCGCCTCCCGATCTGCGCGCCTGCCCGACGTATCTTTGGAATGATACCCCTTGCCTGTTTCCAGCGTGTGGCGAAAACGGGCGGTGATCTCGCTGGCTATTGGTTCCGGCCATATGATGCTGAGAATTTCGCCGAAGTCGCGGCCAATCAAAGGGGTGATAGCGCCGAACGCAGTTTTGACGCTGGCGCTGACCTGGGCTATGCGAAAATCCGCGTCGATGAGATAGATGCCGAAGGGATTGTTCTCGATCAGGCTCAGATAGGTGTCGTGGCTCTGGCGCAGTTCTGTCTCGGCTTGTTTTCTTTCGGTAATGTCGCTTGCGGCGCCAAGCCATTCGACAATGCTGCCACGTTCATCAAGGATCGGGATCGCACGCGAACGTATCCAACCCATCGTGCCGTCTGTCCGTTTCACCCGGTGTTCGAGGTCGAAAACGCTCTTGGCTTCGACGGCCTTAGAAATCGCTGCTAAAACGTGGTTTTGATCCTCGGGATCGATATAATAGGTCAGCCACCACTTGGATGGATTATGGGTGTCTGGGATGAAGCCGCCGCCGTTCAACTGCAGCATTTCGGACCAATCAGGGCTCATCCGGTAAAGCGCATCTGTTGTCGCGGTGAGATAGGCCCGCATCCGCGACTCGCTGAGACGCAGTGCCTCCCCGGCCTGTTTTCGTTCCGTGATGTCCTGATTGATCCCAATCATGCGAGCGGGCTTGCCGTCGATCTCCTCAACGACGCGGCCGACCCCCGCCAAGTAACGCATCGTACCGTCCGTTCTGATGATCCTGAACTCAGCATTGAATGGCGAACGCGTCTCGATGGAGGTTCCGAAGTTTGTATTAAGTTCGTCAAGATCGTTGGGGTGGACTTGTGCAAAGAACAAGTCTGCCGACGCCTCTTTATCTCTTTCGATGCCGAGCATGTCGTAAAGCTGTGATGTCCAAATGGATTTACCGCGCATCAAATCGAGATCCCATGCGCCAATCCCGGCGGCATCGTAAGCCAGTTCCAACCGCGCTGCAATTTTGCGAAGTGCATCTTCGGATCTTTTGCGCTCGGTAATGTCGCGAACGTTGCACTGGATGACAGAGTGGCCGTTCTCTTTATGGAGATTGGCGACAACCTCGACTTCCCGCGCATTGCCGTCCCGGTTCTGCAACGGCAGGGATTCATAGCGCGTCTGGCCCGCAGCCTTCAGGGTCTCGAACATTTCGCGGCTCGCCTGCGCGTCCGCGAAGAAGCCGATCTCGTAGAGTTCCTTACCGATCATCTGATCGTGCGTGTAGCTGAGCAACGTCGTCATGAATGGATTGGCGTCGATGATTTTCTCCGTGTGGGTGTCCAAGATAAGTACACCGTCTTGCGCGGCCTCGAACAGCCGGCGGTAGCGCGTTTCGGAGAGGCGCAGCGCCGCTTCTGCCTTCTGTGCTTGTTCGCGAAGCTCGTGCTGGCGGACCGAGGATATCAACAGCGCCTCGTTCATCTCGCGCAATTGCTGGTCAAAGTCGCGATCCTGGGCAACCGAAGGGTCTGTGGTCGGAGCGTCAGCCAATGGGATCATCCCTGTCAGCCTCTAAATTCAGCGGCGAAGGGACCCCGGACTCGGATGCCCAAGGACCCGGGATTCCGCTGGTCAGGCCGCGGTAGCCCCGCATCGGCTCTCCGATCGCCAGGCCCTTGGCGGTGACCTCGTAGCCGCACATGTCGATCGAGTGCTGGCTGCGCCGCATTTTCACCACCATCATAATTTTGCGCAATTGCCCGTTGATTGAGGCATAGCGCATGCGCACGATGTCGTCGGCCAGGAACGAGATGGTGAAGTTGCTCAGGCCCATCGACGTGAAGTTCTCCTCGACCTCGACGGTGCTGATGATGGTCACGCCGAGGCGCGTCAGCGCTCCGATCATGCGGTACAGGGATTCCCGGAAATCGGTCCGGAAATCGGGAGCCAGCGCCATCTCGAAGCCAACCAGCGAGTCGATGACCAGGCGCTTGCAGCCTATCTCTTTCACGGCGTTGACGATTTCGTGCACGGTTTCATCCACCGAGAGGTCCAGCGGCCTCAGATAGATAAGTTTGAGCGAGCCATCTTGCAGATTCTTGTCGAGGTCGAAACCGAACGAGGCTGCCCGCTGCATGAACTCGTTGGGACGCTCCTCGAACATGGCCACGATGCCCGGCTCGCCTCGTTTCAGACCCTCGGCAATGAATTGAATACCGAGCACGGTTTTGCCGGCTCCCGACGGTCCGGCCACGAGCATGCTGTCGCCTTCGGGAATGCCGCCACCCATGAGGGCGTCGAGTTTGAGGATGCCTGTGGAAAGGCGACGCTTGCCCTTGACGTTAACAAGTTTATTGTCGGCAAGACCGAAGGTTCGCGGGAAGGCTTGCAGGCCACCGGTGGTGATCCGGAAAGTGTGAAGCCCGGGTACGGACTCCTGGCCGCGGATTTTCATGACCTGCATCTTGCGCACGATCGAGTTCCGTTCAACGCTCTGGTACAGCCAGAGCAATCCGTCGGCCACGGTGAAGACCGGGTTGTCGCGCAGCTCTCCCTCTACGTACTCGCCAATCAGGAACGTGGTTGCCTGCCAACTGGTCAGGTGAAGCGCCAGCCGCTGGACAAAGCCCTGGAGTTCTACTTCGCTCGCGCCAGCCTGAGCCTTGCGGACCACGGTCCGGAAGGAGTCCACTACGACGATGCCTGCATTGGATTCCTCGACCTCTTTGACGATGGCGTCCAAGACCGCCCCGAGGTCGTGGTCGAGAACGAGTTGACTTAGGTTGATGAAGCGGATCGAGCCGTCCATCTTGGACGCGTCGAAAAACGTGTACTGCTGCTGATAGCGAAGCATCTTGATTGCCGGCTCGCCCAGCACCGTGAAATACAGCGCCGGCCGTTCTGGTGTGGCGTTGGCGAACATGATCTGATGCGCCAGCGTGGTCTTGCCGCAGCCGGGAGCGCCGGCGATGATGTTGAAGGAGTACTCGGGGAGGCCGCCGCCAAGGATCTCATCAAGGCCCTGCACGCCGGTGAGCAGTTGACTGATCTTCACGCGATCGTGTGGAGTGTCTTTTCCTTGATCGGTCATTGGTCAGCCTCGGGTTTCTTGAATGATACTATTGTGTCGGGCCATGACTCGCGTAGCAACCGCACCGTCATGGGTTCACCGATAAAGGCCACGAGCAGGCCGAGCAGATGCGCTGTAATTGCCACCGCCGCCTCCGCCCCCAACGCGCCGGTGCCCGGGTCCGCGTCAATTTGTTCAACCCCATCCAAGCGCCCGTTCATGCCGATCCTGACGTTTTGCAACGACGGAAGGTCTGCGCTTGCCATCGCTAGAGCCCGCCGCAGGAGCGAAACGAATCCTGCGTCGCCGGCGAATTTTGACAGGGAAATCCGCAACCTTTGAATCACCGCCGCCACATCGGAAACGTGCGGATCGGAGCCGGTCTGGCTCGCCGCCAGCAGCCGCTGGGCCAAGTCTCGCGTCGATGACGTCGGCGTGTCCATATGTATCCAGCATTATCAGGTTTATTGACTGAAGCGATAAGATGCACGCACAGGTGCAAACTTAGGGCTGCAAAACACGTAGCAGTAACGCGATTCGATTTCTAGCCGTCAACATCTAAAAAGGGACGGCGAGTCAGCGGTCAGCGGTCGCCCTCTGGATCGCGCTTTCTGCGCAGACTTGAGCACACGGCACCGGCCGACACGGGAGCGGGCGATCCGTTGCCCCAACGGGGCGTTGTTGGAGGACCCTGACCGTCGACAATTCACATCGTGAATGAATGCGGTTGGACGGGCAGGATGAGCAAGCTATCACCCGCCCGCTATCGCACGACGAACTGGTCTGGCTACCCTCCCATCATCCCGACCTCTGACACCGGTGACTGGATGCACGACCGCCTGACAGAAGAGCGCGGTGTCCTGGCCGATGTCCCGCGCCATCCCGAAACGCTGGTCATCCTCGCTTGCCGGGTCGTCGCTGGGCAGACGAGAAATGCACGTGAATGCGCCGACGCCGTCGAGCTAATTCGCTTTTTGGAACGGCGTTCCCCGCATGCCATCGCCGCTGCGGTCTTCCCGAACGGCGGTGCCGCATGACCCGGCGCAACACCCCGGAGGCTGATCTGCAGCGTGCAGTTGTGCAGGCACTGCGGTTCGCCCTGCCCCGCACGGCCATCATCCATCACTGCGCCAACGAAGTCACCGAACCCGGGCCCCGCGGTGCCAAGCGTCAGGCGATCCTGGTCGGCATGGGCGTGCATGCGGGATTCGCCGATCTGATGGTGCTTCACGATGGGCGCGTCCTGTTCTTTGAGCTGAAGGCGCCAAAGGGCCGTCTGCGGCCGGATCAAGAGGCGTTTCGTGACGCAGTTTTGGCGCAGGGCTTCGGCTGGGCCTTGGTCCGCAGTCTCGACGATGCGCTGGGCGCGCTGGCCGATCATGCCTTCACCAGCCGGGTCCGCCCAGCGCGGAGGGCGGCACCATGAGCCATAAGGCGACCGTCTGGGCCATCCAGCAGCGCGGGCTGAAGCCTGCCACCAAGATCGTGCTGTGGTTCCTGTGTGACCGGCACAATCCCGACTTCGGCTGCTTCCCGACGCAGGCGCGCCTGGCGGACGACGCGGAAATGTCGATCTCGGCGCTGAACGAACACCTCGCCAAACTACAAGAACTGCGCCTGATCCACCGGATTCGGGCGCAGGATCCTCGCACCCACAAGCGCCTCGCGACACGCTACATCCTGGGGTTTGAGGATGGTTTCCCACCAGAGCCAACTCCGGAAACCGGAGACGGGTTTGCGAGAACGGACGCGGAACAGCACGCCGACCCATCTCCGGATTCCGGACATGGAGCCATCTCCGGATTTTCGGCAAAGCCATCTCCGGATTTTGCCCAAAGCCATCTCCGGAATCCGGAGATTAACCTTGTAAGAGAACCCCTAAGTAAACCTGTAAAGGAGGAGGAGGATGCGCAAGCGCGCAATTCCGATTTTGACCGGTTTTTCGCGGAGCTGCTGACTGCGCTGGGCTTCGCCGCCAATGCCGCCCTTCCCGCCTGGTGGCAAGGTTCGCCAGCACGGCTCCATGTGCAGCGCTGGATCGATTACCTCGGGCTCAGCGAGGCCCGGATCATAGAAACCGCCACCGAGAGCCGGTCCGATCATCCCAATCCGCCAGATGGCCCGAAAGCCCTCGACCGGTTCATGGAACGCGCCGCCCGGCGCGATGCGATCACTGCGGCAGCAAACGCCAACGGCAAAAAGGCCAAGCGGCAGAGCAAGTGCGAGGTGAAGCTTCCGCTCAGCGATGACGAAAAGGCAGCGTTTTACGCCAAGATGGTCAACGCCGACGGCTATCTGCCCCAGAGCGTGATCAGCAACACCATCCGTGATGCCATGCTGGCACGTGGCCTTGTCACGCCGGAACGCCTGCGTCAGCGGGGGGTGCGGTGAATGGCATGGTGTCACATCCCCGGCACGGACTTTCCCTCTGCGCAGGCGGCGGAGGCTTGGATCTGGGCCTCATACTCGCCGAACCCGGGTTTCACACCCGCGCCTTTGTCGAATGGGAGGTCTATCCCCGCTCCGTCCTCATCGCTGCCCAGCGCGCCGGTTATTTCGCTCCAGCGCCGATCTGGGATGATCTGCGCAGCTTCGATGCCCGCCCATTTCGCGGTGCCTTCGACATCGTGCTCGCCGGTTACCCCTGTCAGCCCTTCAGCGCGGCCGGAAAACGCGGCGGTGCCGACGATCCACGGCACCTCTGGCCAGAAGTCGCCCGCGTCATCCGGGAATGTTCCCCAGAATGGGTCTTTCTCGAAAACGTCGCCGGTCACGTCACCCTCGGCCTTGAAACCGTCCTTCGAGAGCTTTGGGGTATGGGCTACACGCCTGCGGCGGGCCTGTTCAGCGCGGCAGAAGTCGGCGCGCCGCACCAGCGGATGCGAATTTTCATCCTAGCCCACTCCGATGAGCCTGCATCCCGGCACGGATCGCTACAACCCGGCCGGGAACAGCGACTTCACCCGCAAGGCCGAGGCGCTGGCGCTGGGCATCAGGAACTGGTCGACGCCGAAAGCGACCGATGGCGCGAAGGGTGGGCCGGGTCAGAGTTATGGCTCGGGCGGGATACCGCCGCTGCCAGCGCAGGCAGCGCAATGGCAAATGCCGGTGGCCGACGATCAGGTGGACCGGCTGCGCGGCAAGATCAACAGCCGGGGCGAGCCCAAGCTATCGGCGCAGGCCCTGCAGTGGCCGACCCCGGCTGCGCAGAACTGGAAGGGCAGCAGCCCGGCCAGCGTGACACGGGCCTATGGCAAGAGCCGGATGGATATCCTGCATTATCGGGCGGAACAGGGCTTCACCCACCCGGCCCCGGCGATCACGCTGCTTGGGCTGCAACCCTCGCATCACGCCCCGATCTCGCGCCCGCTGTGGGCTTCGATGATTGCATCGCATGGGCGTGTCGTGTCGCGCAGGGTCTTGAAAGCCCGGGCGCGGCGGCGGCTGAACCCGCTGTTCGTCGGCTGGTTGATGGGTTGGCCCATCGGTCACGCGCTCTGCGCCTGCTCGGCAACGGAGTTCACCCACTGGCAGCAGCAAATGCGTGGCGCGCTCTCGCGGCTGCCCATGGCCTCGGGCCCTTGGATCTGGCGACCGGCGGTGGGGCCGGAGGGCCCAACGCAGATGAACCTTTTTGAAGGAATGCTGCCATGAGCATGCAAGGACGGATCGGGCGTGCAGGCGGCGGACGCGTGAAACGCGCGTTGGGCGTGCAGGCAATCCTGGAATGGGCATTCCGGGTGGAAAAGGCGCAACTGGAACTGCCGCAAAGGCGGGATGTCGACGGAGAAAGCCGCGGCTTCGGCATGGAATACGTGCTGATCCAGCGCGCGCGATTGGGGTGCAAAGTGGATGGCGGTGGTCATAAATCGCAGTCCTACACCCATGAGGATGCCGAGATCGTGGCCGCGACCTTGGCCGGAATGCCCGACAGCCTCGGCGGCAAACGCATGGCGATCTATGTGGCGGAGCTGGCGCGCGCAGGGATGACGCCGGATTGGATGCCCGGCGTGGTGCCGCGCTGTGTGCCGATAGAGACCAAGAGCAACCAGCATGGTCAGCGGTCTACTACGGTGGTGGTTGGCATCGAGCGCGTCCTGCATCGCGGGCGCTGGCGCAGTGTCGATGTGTTGGCCTGCCCGGTGACCTGGCGACCGCATCCCGAACAGATCGCGTCCGCGCGGCGCGGCTATGAGGACTGGTGGCAGGCGCTGGACTGGGTGCGGGATGGGCTGGTGGTGGGTGGCATGCTGCGCGAGGTCGAGGTGACGGCGGCGATGCCGAAGGTGCGGCCGTGGTCGCAAAAAATAGCACTCCGGCCTAAACAAACTGCAAACCACCATGGCGAGGAAGCAATACTCGGTTTTGCTGGCAAAATCAGCCAGCCACCTATAGCTTGAGTAAGAGTAAACGGAGTTTGGTATGCGCAGACCTATCGGAGTGGACCTTTTCGCGGGCGCAGGCGGCATGAGCTTGGGCTTCGAACAGGCAGGCTTCGATGTTGCTGCGGCAGTAGAAATTGACCCGGTTCATTGTGCCGTCCATAAGTTCAATTTCCCTCAGACGGCGGTCATCTCCCGATCAGTCGAACGGCTGTCTGGTCGAGAGATTCGGCTGGCTGCGGGGCTGGGAACACGTACGGTCGATTGCGTGTTTGGGGGCGCACCTTGCCAAGGCTTCTCACTTATCGGCCACCGGGTTCTAGATGACCCGCGGAACAGCCTTGTTCTCGAGTTCGTCCGGATCGTCAGCGAGTTGGATGCACGGACCTTTGTGTTCGAAAATGTTAAGGGTCTGACACTTGGCCACCACAGGCAGTTTCTGAACGAACTGGTCGCCGCATTTAACGCGAAAGGCTATCAGGTCCGCCTTCCTTGGCGCGTGCTGAATGCAGGCAACTTTGGCACTCCGCAATCTCGAGAGAGACTTATCTTGTTCGGCGCGAAAAAAGGCGAGGTCCTGCCTGACTACCCTGCAGCGATCACGGCAATTGCCGGTCGTAAGTCAAAAACAGACTTGAGCTCTGGACCCACCTGTGCAGATGCGCTTGGCGACCTGCCAGATGCTGAACTGTTTCCCGAACTGAACACCATTGACTCGGTCAGACCGCGTCGTTTTGGCAAGCCATCTCCCTACGCTGAAGAAATGCGTTGTCTCTCAAATGACGCTTGGCATTTCGCGCACCCACGGCAGTGGGATCCAGCGGTTCTTACTTCCAGTGCACGCACGGAGCACACCGACATTTCGCGTCGCAGATTCTCGGAAACGGCAGAGGGGGACGTCGAGCCGATCAGCCGCCTTTTCAAACTGCCTCTGGGCGGGGTCTCAAACACTCTGCGCGCCGGGACAGACGGCGCGCGCGGTGCCTTCACCAGCCCTCGCCCCATCCATTACATGTTCGACCGCTGCATCACGGTGCGCGAGATGGCCCGCCTTCATGGATTTCCGGATTGGTTTCGCTTTAATGCCACGAAATGGCATGGAGCTCGGCAGATTGGGAATGCAGTACCGCCTCCATTGGCTCGCGCAGTCGCGAGTCAGGTCATTTCTGCTTTGGGATTAACACCGTCGCGGCCCGCAGAGGCAATCGCCCTAGGTAGCCCAGCGCTGCTGGAAATGAACGTCACAAGTGCAGCCGCCCATTTTGGGGTCCATCCGCAAAAAACAAGGCGCGATCAAAAAAGCGGTGCGAAAAAGCGTAGGCAGATTGATATTGAGGCAGAACGGATTTCTGCTCGCGTGGCATATGGTTAAGTCAAATCGCTATCAGGCCTTGATCTCGAAAATCTTCTTCGACGCATATCAGCCCGGCGTTGCGGCGTTTGCATTCGAACGCACGGCGCTCGAGGATAGCGCAACGGCGCTGGGCATCCAGTTGCCTAAGAACCTTGGCGATGTGATCTACTCCGTCAGGTTTCGTACAGCCCTTCCGGACGATATTCTTGCCACCCAACCACCGGGGATGGAGTGGATCATCGAGGGTGCTGGCAGAGCGGCATATCGTTTCAAACTTGTGCGCGTTAACCGCGTGGTGCCGCGCGCAGACCTTGTACGAGTCTCAATCCCGGACGCGACACCCGAGATCATTCGCGCATATGCGCTTGATGACGAGCAGGCCTTGCTTGCGATCGTCCGCTACAATCGTCTGATCGACACTTTTCTGGGGTTAACGACCTACAGTCTTCAGAACCATCTGCGGACGACAGTCAAAGGCATCGGACAAATCGAAATCGACGAACTTTACATCGGGCTCGACAAGCGCGGCTGTCATTATGTCATTCCCGTGCAGGCGAAGGGCGGCAAGGACCAGATTGGCATTGTTCAGACGACTCAGGACATCCGCTTCGTAGAGCAAAAGTTTCCGGGGCTGAGCTGTCGGGCTATTGCTGCGCAATTCATGGATGATCAGGTGATTGCCCTGTTTGAATTGACGTTAGAGGATGATGAAATCCGCGTAGTCGAAGAACGGCACTACCGGCTAGTCCCAGCTCGCGACCTCGACCGGCAGGCCATCAAAACCTATAGGTGACCACCCCCTGGCATGGTTCCTCCCCGGCCCGGTTTGTATGCGGGGGGGCGCAGCGCAGCATTTCGCTAGCGACTGGCTTTTTCACCGGGGAATCCAGGCGGAAGCCACCTGCCGCATGATTTTGGAAAAAGCGACTCATTATCAAAGGCTTGCGGAATCACGACCTTGGCGCGCTGGATTCTTTTGCGGAATCCAGGGAATCCAGTTTGTGGAAGCCACCACGCCGGAAGCCAGCCAGCGGAAGCCAGCTTGCCATGCATCTTCAAAACAGCGGTTTGACCCGAGACGGGGAGGCATTCGCGCCTCGCCGGATCGGGTCTTCACTGGGCCGTTGGCTGCGACTCCACATCAGCTGCGCACATCGCGTGTGGCGTGCACCCGGACCCAGCGGCCTCGTCCGCGCCCGATGGCGAAGGGAGAGAAAAGCGAATGCCACTGTTGGTAGCCGAAGATCGTTTGAACCTGTGCGACGGCTTCGATGCGGCTTGACCCTTTGCGCCTTGTCCAACAACACTGATCTGATCAGACAGATGCGCCAATGCGCCAGCGGCAAAGGAATTGCGATATGACGACAGATCTTCAGGTTGTACCAGCACGACGTGGCCGGGCAGTCCGTGTGGCCAAAGGTCAGGCGATCCAGATCATCAACACCCATGGTCAGCAGGTTGTCGACACCTGGTGCTTCAATGCCGATGACCTGTCAGAGTTCATGTCGATGGAGCACCTGCACGCCAGCCTGCAAGGGATTTTCCCCGCCAAGGGCGATGGCCTTGCGACGAACCGGCGGCGGCCGATCCTGATGCTGGAGGAAGACACCTCACCCGGACGCCATGACACGATCATCGCGGCCTGCGACGTTCACCGCTATGCAGCGCTGGGCTGCCGCGACTATCACGACAACTGCACCGACAACCTGCACGCGGCCCTCGGGCAAGTGAACCTGCGTGCCCCCGACTGTCCGGCCCCGCTGAACTTGTGGATGAACATTCCGCTTGGCCCTGATGGCAAGATCATCTGGGGAGAGCCGCTCAGCAAGCCGGGGGATTACGTGATGCTGCGCGCCATGATGGATTGCATCGTGGTCATGTCAACCTGCCCGCAGGACATGATACCGATCAACGGTGCCGCGTGCCAGCCAACCGAGGTTCACTACCGACTGATCGGCTGATTGGCTGCAAGACCAGCGCGGGATCAGGCTAACCCCCGGGGCTGATGCGATAGACCCGTGCGCCGTCGCCCTCTTTCGCCGACGTCACGATCAATCCCAGCTTCTTGCCCAACGCCCCCGACATTGCGCCACGCAAGGTGTGAGGCTTCCAGCAAGTGGCTGTAATCATGGCTTCCATTGTGGCGCCTTCGGGCGCCTGAAGCAGTGAGATCAGCATCGCCTGCTTAGTCCCCGGGCGCGGCATTGGCGGTTTGGGCGAGGGAGGCTCGGCGGCATGTTTGTGGATCGCGGTCATAGTCTTGACCACGACGGGCTCGATGCCGATGGCCAGCAGCCCTGCATCGGTGACAACCAGCGTGGTGCCGTGGCCATCGCCGGTTTCCCGCCAGAGAGGATCGCCCCGGCTTGAGGGGGCGTCGACCTCCTGCAGCCAACCGTGTTCGAGCATCTTGGTAACAGACATCTTCGCCGCCGCACCGGCCAGCCCCTTGGGCAGCGGCATGGCGATGTTGTTGGCGCGCTGGGCCCCGGCGCTGAGAATGATGGTTTGAGTTTCGGTGAGTTTCGTCATGGTGCGTTCCCCTATTGGTCGTGGGTGGCGAGAAAAGCGGAGATGCGCGACAGCAGATCGCTGTGGCCGTTGGCATCGGCCCCAAGGATGGCATCGTCATCGTCGTCGGTTTCCAGATCGGCGATCTCGCGCAGCAGGGCGATGGCCGCGTCGCAGGCGGCCAGCTGTTGGGCTTCCCATGCGGCTGTGAGGACGTCCTGTTCGATCTGGTGGCGCTGGGCGGGATCAAGCGGCATGCTCGCCCTCGCTGAAGGCGCTGTCGGTGATCTGGCGCAGCAGGCTGGCGAATTGGTTCAGGGTGCCGACATCGCCCCAGTTGATCTCCTCTGGGTGGGTCTCGAAATGGTCGTCGCTGAAGGCTTTCAGGCGCTCCAACATCGCGTCGATCTGGAACTTGGTGGTCATGAAGGCGTCGAAGGCCTTGGTATTGTCGGTGGCGCGGCGGGTGGTCATGGCGTGGTCTCCGGGGGTGAGTTGCATCGTTTTCGTGTAATCACCATCGCTCTGGCGGGACGTGCAGTGTAGGCAAATACAAGCAATATCAGTGCTTTCTGATTACACTTCCGTCGCTGCTCGGCCCGCATCGGCTTGCGGCACCACGTGCACCCACTGGCAGCCAATCCACATGTAGAGATGGGCAAACTCTCGCGTCGGGCGCGTCAGGATGCGCGGGGTGCGGGGCGGGGCGAAGCAATCCAGCACCTCGGGCGTGACCTGCCTGATCTCAATGGCGCGAGGATATCCTCGGGCTTCCAGCGCGCCAGAGCGGGCAGCATGTGGACCGGGTAGACGTCGAAATGGACGTAGACATGCGCCCATTCATTGGGGCCGATCTGAATGGCGATCTGCGCGCGGGTGCTCATCTGCGTGCCTCAGATCAGACGCAAGTTGGCCAGCACTGCGCTGGCGGCGGCCAGTTGTGCGGTCAGCAGGTCGATCTTCAGGTGCGAGAACAAGTCCGAGCAATCGGCCCTGATCCCGCCCTCGCGCAGCGCGGCTTCAACGACCTCGGCCACCATGCTGGGGCGGCTGCGGTCAAGATGCGCGGGCAGCGTGGCGAGGTCGATGCGGATGGTGGTGGTGGCAATGGTCATGTCCTTGCCCTCCTTCAGCGATTGGTCGCGGCAGCGGCGCCTGCGGCATAGGCTTCGTTCAGGGCGGCGCGCATCACTCAGACGGCGACATCATGGAAATCCAACCGGTCGCGGGTCCGAGTCTCGAGTATCCGTCTCGATGAAGAAGTGCCTAGTGGCAATGTCGAGGATCAGCGCCTCGGGTGCGGCGGGTTTGGTTTCGGTCGCTTGGGTCATGATCTGGTCTCCGATCCGGGGGTGATTTCCTGATCCGAGAATCGCTCTATGCGGGAGTGTAATCAACTGAATAAGAGAACTATTTCCGTTTAATTACAATATATTGAGGTAATAAAAACGCCATGGAAGGTATGTCAGAGCGGGGATATTCCGGGCTGTCGCGCGGGGCCATTCAGAAGGCTCGCAAGGCCGGGCGGCTGGTGGTTTATGGCGACGGTGTCAACGGCAGAGTAAAAGTGGGCCGTGCGGACATGACGGACCCGGACCAGCAGCGCCGCAGCACGGGTGGCGATAGCGGTTTTTCCGGCCCAGCCGACAGTTCCTCCTATCTGAAGGCCCGGACTGCCCCGACGGTTTATCAGGCACAGGAACGCCAGTTGGCGATCCAGAAGAAGAAGGGCACGCTGATTGACCGTGCACGCGCTGAGGCGCTGGTGTTCCGCCTGACGCGTCAGGAACGCGGTGTCTGGGTGACCTGGCCCGCCCGGGTGGCGGCGCTGTTGGCGGCGGAGGTGGAAAAGCAATCAGACAAACCGGTGAAGATCGAGGCCGCGATCCTGCAAAGGGTGCTGGAAACCCATGTCAGAGAACAACTCGCTGCCCTTGCAGACCTCCGCGTCTCCCTCGGGTTTGACGGGGCCGAAGACATCCTGCGCATATGGCGCCGGGGCATGCGGCCCGACCCCAATCTGACGGTTTCAGAATGGGCAGATCAACACCGCTCGCTGTCGTCGCGCGCCAGCGCCGAACCGGGACGCTAGCCGATCTGACGATAGAGTTGGGGCCCGGCATCGCAATGACTTTCTCACCGCGTGAGTGAAGCATGACTCAGCCAGTCACATTGGCCATAACCCGAGACGGCAAGATGCCTTTCGGCTGGCGCAGCGGACATTGAAAGTTGCGGATGCCAGCCGCAAATGCCCAACACATGTCGTGGAGCATCACAAGGGGCCAATATACCAATCTGCTATCCGGAACCGGACATGCGATCAAGAAAGGCTGTGAACCGGCCGCGGTTCAAACGCGTAGCCGTGATCGCGTCTTCCGGTAAGATCGCCCTGAATGCGACGACATCGCGCGGGCGGCATTGGACAAAGCTGTCGAGATCATCCGAGAGAACGGTTGCAATTTTCGGATAGCCACCGGTGGTCTGATGATCAGACAGCAGCACGGTCGCAACTCCGTCGCCCGAGATCTGCACCGAACCGCGCATGATCGGTTCGGACGGGATCGCAAGGGCGGCGCGGGGCATGAGGACTGGTCCGCGCAACCGAAGTCCCATACGATCAAAGGCGTCGGTCAACTCAAACCTTGAACCGGTGAATGCGGCGATCGTTTCAGCGGCAAAGTAGCGATCCTGCGGACCAAGCACGCAACGCAGCAGGTGGAGCGGTCGCGCCCAGACCGGGCAGGGCATTGGGCCTTCACAATTCTCCATGACGCGCGCCTCCGTGATCGTCAGAGTTTGCCCTGTTTCAATCTTGCCGCCGCCAAAGCCAGAGGAGCCGTGGGTGGCCTGGCTGCCCAACCAGTCTTTGGCCTGAAGGATGCCTGTAAAGGTCAGATAGGTCCAGCTTCCCCATGGGCCCGGACGGATGGTCAAGGTTTGCCCGGCGCAAATGGTGATCACAGCCCACGCGCCCAGCTTGCGTTCGCCGATCTGAACGATGAACCCGCCGCCCGCGATCGCCAGCGTTACCGCGCCGCTTAGGCATTGCAGGCTCAGCCCACCCAGTGAGACTTCAATCCCGGTCTGATGCGCGGGATTGCCAAGTGCCACATTCGCAAGGGCGAAACTCTTTCGGTCCATCGGGCCTGAGGCGGGCACACCATAGCGCATCAGGCCCGGCCGACCTCCGTCTTGCACCGTGACATGCGGGCCTGCAAAGGCCACACGGAAGGTCGCCGCTGTCATCGGCTTGCCCTGTCAAACTCGGCCCGTGTGATGCGGCGAAAGCAAACCGTATCGCCGACGTCAAACAAGAAGGGGCGGACCGCATCTCCGGTCAGGATCGGGGTTGGCGAGCGTCCGATGATCCACCAACCCGTCGGCATGAGCAGCGTGGTGACAAGACATTGTGGACCTGCGATCAGCACAGACCCCGCAGCCACGCCACGCACAGCGCTTGGTTTGCGATCAAGCTGGATCACGCCGGGCACGCCACCAAGATAGGCGTATCCGGGGGCGAAACCATACATGAACACCGCGTAATCGCCGGAAAGATGGGCGCTGATCACGGCCTCGGCTGTAAGGCCAGTTTGCTGGGCCACGACGGCGAGATCGGGGGAAAGGGCGGGGTCGTAGCAGACCAGAACCTCACGTTCGTTGCCTGCGGGCCCGGTGGTGGTTTTGGTGGTCAGCAGGCGGCACAGGTGGGCGGTGACGGTTGCATGATCGGTGGTCAGGGGATCGAACTCGACCAGCAGGTTGACGAAGGCCGGAACAGCTTCACAAAAGCCCGCACAGGGGTCTGCAGCCAACGCCTGATCCAGCCGCAACACCGACATATGAGCGGCTTGGTCCAACGCTGTGCCGAACTCCACCAGCACCGCGCGCTCTGCTATCGGTCGGAAGATCGGGGCGTCTGGAGTGGGGATCATGGCTCAGGCAGGCAGAAAGGCGGCAATGGTAACGCCTGCCGCGCTAAGACGAGCGCGGATCTGCCGGGCCATTTCAACTGCGCCGGGGCTGTCGCCATGGACGCAGATCGAATGCGCGACGAGCGGGACCGGATCACACCCGTCCACTGGCATCAGGCCGGATTCCAGGAAGCCCAGCAGGCGGGCTACGGCTGCATCCGGGTCATGGATCATCGCGCCAGGTTTTGCGCGTGGCACAAGGCGACCGTCAGGCAGATAGCCACGGTCAGCGAAAATTTCTGAGAACACCGGAATAGCGACAGCGCGGGCCGCATGCTCCAGTTCCGTTCCCGAAATCGCGAGGATCGCCAGATCGGGTGATATGGCCCGCACGGCGGCGGCAATTGCGTTGGCCACGGCGCGGTCATCCCCGGCAAGATTGCCCAGCGCACCATGGGGTTTGACGTAACGCACCGAAGTTCCGGCCATCGCGGCCAAGGCCTGCAGGCTGCCGATCTGCGCCGCCACCATCCGCCCCACCTCGGCCGGCGCCATCGGGATCACCCGGCGGCCAAAGCCTGCCGGGTCGTTGTAACCCGGATGCGCGCCGACAATCACACCGTTCTCCGCTGCAAGGCGCAGGGTTCGAAACATGGTTTCAGGATCGCTCGCATGGCCACCACAGGCGATGTTGGCGCTGGTGACAAGGCCCAACATCGCAGCGTCATCGCCTATGACCCAAGGTCCAAAGCCCTCGCCCAGATCGGAATTGAGGTCGATGCGCATCATTTCGTCACTTTCCAGGTTGGCCGGTGGCGCGCGTCAGCAACGTCACGCCCGCCCCTGCCTCGGTATCATAATAGGTGAATCCGCTGCGATTGACCCTGCGCCCGCGCATCTTGACCTTCAAGCCATTTGCACGCGCCTCGGCCTCGGTCTTGTCCGCATCAGGCACTTCAAAACCGATGTGGAAAACGCCTTCACCTTTGGAGTCGAGGAACTGGCGCTGCGGGCTTGGGTCATGGCTGGGCTGGCACAGTTGAAACTGCACATTGGGCAGATTGCAGACGCGGTATTGCATGGACCTGAAGCCAGAGGAGCTGGGAACGTCGAGTTCTTCATACTCCGCCAGCGGCGGATAGCTTTCCCAAGGGCCGATACCGATGGATTCGTAGTAGGCCTGCGACCTATCAATGTCGTGGACGACGATACAAAGGTGGTGCAACTTATTGAAACGGTCGGTCTTCTTTGGCAGATTTGGCATGACCTAGCCTTTCACGGGCACAGTGTAGTTCAGCACCCGGCGACCGCCATCTGGGTAGATCGTCTCGCCGGTGAAATAGGACGCGTCGTCCGAGGCCAGAAATGCCACCACCGAAGCTATCTCCTCAGGCTGGCCAAGGCGACCCAGAGGGGTGCGCGACAGGATGGTGTCATTGCCGCCCGCGCGTTTGGTGAAAGCGCCCTCGATCATCTCGGTCGCGATCGTGCCGGGACCGACGCCGCAGACGCGGATACCATGCGGCGCGAAAGACACGGCGGCGGTCGAGGTGACCTGGTTCATCCCGCCCTTGGAAATCGCATAGGTGGCAAGGTTGGGGTTGGCGAGACCCGAGTTGATCGAGGACATGTTGACGATCACCCCGCCCTGGCCTTGCGCGATCATCTGGCGCGCGGCGGCTTGGGTGCCCAAGAACGCGCCCTTCAGGTTGATGCCAAGCACATGGTCAAATTCCTCGGGGGATATGTCGAGGTAGTCGCGCACAATCGCAATGCCCGCGTTGTTCACCATGATATCGACGCGGCCAAAGGCAGCGACGGCCGCCGCGATCAAAGCATCGACCTGCTCTTTACGGCTGACATCGGTGGGGACGGCGAGGACGCGATCAGGGCCACCCAAGGTGCCGGCCGTCTCCGTCAGCCGTGCCGCATCAATATCGCCGATCACCACCTGCGCGCCCTCACTCAGGAAACGCTCGGCGCAGGCGCGGCCAATGCCACGTGCTGCCCCTGTGATCACGGCAACCTTTCCTGAAAACCTCATCTCTGCTCTCCTTCAATAAACCACTGTCTCGATCAGCGGGCGGTTGTCCCTGATCCTGTTCCAACTGAGCGGCGCCATATCAATCGTCGCATAGCACCCGCTGATGATCCACTCTGCTACGGCCCGGCCTACAGCGGGGGCATGCATAACGCCATGGCCGGAAAATCCGGTGGCGAAGATCAGGTTGCTCAGCTGATCATGCGGGCCGACGACGCCGTTGTGATCCAGCGCGTTGACCTCGTAATGCCCGGCCCAGCTTCGCTCCAGCCGCAATTCCTCCATCGCCGGAATACGATGGGCGAGCAGCGGCCAGAACGGGTCTTGCAGCAGATCGTGGTCAGGCTCGTAATCACCCGTCGCATCGGGATCACGGTCGGCGGGGGGCTGGATGCCGCCGATAAAACCTTTGCCCTCGGGTCTGATCCAGATACCGGACCTGTCGAACAGCATCGGAAATGTCGCGCCATCGACTGGCGCACGAAAGCTGAACACAGTGCGTTTGCGGGGCGACACGGGAAGGTTGACGCCCAGCGTCGCCATCAGCCGACCCGAGGCCGCGCCCGCTGCCATAACGCAGAGGTCACAGGAGACGGTATCGCCGCTGGCAAGGCGGACGCCTGTGACGCGGTCGCCTGCGGATAAGATCGCCGTTGCTTCGGTCTCAATATACTCCACGCCCAAGGCGCGGGCGTTACTGCGGACTAGGGACAAGAGCGACCAGGCGTCAAACCAGCCCTCTCCGGTTTGACCGAAGGTGCCGATACCGATATCGTCGGTGTTCAGGTAGGGGAAGCGGATTTTGACGGCTGCAGGCGTCAGGGCTATCACATCTGCGCCCTGCGCCTGCTGCATCACTACACCTGCCATGCGGTTCGCGACCACGTCCTGCCCGCCCAAGATCAGATAGCCGTTTTCGCGGTAGCCAATGTCCGCTTGCGGGCCGAAATGCGCCTTCACATTGCGGAAGAAATCAACGCCGAACAGACTAAGCGCGATATTGGACGGTGTGCCGAACTGGGTACGGATCGAGGCGGCCGAGCGCGCGGTGGACGAAAACGCATAGGTCGCGTCTTTCTCCACAACGGTGATCCGCCCCGCAAACCCCTGTTTGCGCAGGAACCATGCCGAGAAGCTGCCCATCACAGCCCCACCAAGGATGACGACATGCCCCCCGATGACTTGCCTGTCGGTCATCTGATCACGAAAGGATTGGCGGTTTGACCCAACAGATCAATCCAGACCGTCTTGGTTTGCAGATATTCGCGGATCGCCTCTTGCCCGCTTTCACGCCCGATGCCGGATCGTTTATAGCCGCCGAACGGTGCCATGAAGCTGACCGCGCGGTAGGTGTTGACCCAGACCGTGCCCGCCTCCATCGCCGCCGAAGCCCTTAGCGCGCGGCCCATGTCGCGGGTCCATAGGCCAGCGGCAAGTCCGTAGGGGCTGTCATTGGCGATAGAGATGGCCTCGTCTTCGTCGTCGAACGGGATCACCGACAGCACCGGGCCGAACACTTCCTCGCGCGCAATCCGCATCTGGTTGTTCACACCCGTAAAGATGGTGGGTTCCACAAACCAGCCCTCGGGCTGATCGGCGGGGGTGCCGCCGCCCAAAACCGCCTCGGCCCCCTCGGCCCTGGCGATATCGAGATAGGACAAAACCTTGCCGCGTTGGGCTTTGGTGGTGATCGGGCCGACCTGCGTTTCCGCATTTGCCGGATCGCCGATCCGCGCGGTTTTCGCCAAGGCCACCAGCCCGTCGACCACCCTGTCATGCACAGAACGATGTACCAACAGCCGCGAGCCCGCGATGCAGGTCTGCCCCGAGGCCGCGAAAATCCCCGAGATCGCACCCTTCACCGCATTGTCCACGTCGGCATCGTCAAAGATGATGTTGGCGGATTTGCCGCCAAGTTCCAGCGTCACGGTTTTCAGATGTTCGGCGGCGGCTTTGTAAACTGCGATGCCACCCGGCTCGCCGCCGGTGAAGGCGATCTTCGCCACGTCAGGATGGCTGACCAAAGGCACGCCAACCTCCAGCGGCATCCCAGTGACGGTATTGACCACGCCCGCAGGAAAACCCGCTTCGGCAAACAGCTTCACAAATTCCAAAGTCGAAGCGGCTGCGTGTTCCGAGGGCTTGATCACCACAGTATTGCCCGCCGCCAACAGGGGTGCCAGCTTCCACGTCAGCAGCAAAAGCGGCGAGTTCCACGGCACAATCGCGGCAATCACCCCCAGCGGTTCGTGTCGTGTGAAGGCGAACATATTGGCCTTGTCGATTGGCAGCACAGCGCCTTCGATCTTGTCGGACAGCCCGCCGAAATAGCGATACCATTCGGGGATGTAGCGCAGTTGCGTGGTCATTTCAGACAGCAGCTTGCCGTTGTCGCGTGTCTCAATGGCCGCGAGACGATCCGCATTGGCGAAGATCAGGTCGGCGAGGCGGTTGAGCAGCTTGCCGCGCGCGGTGGCGGTCAGACCAGCCCAATCACGCGATTTGAAGGCGGCCTTCGCGGCAGCCACAGCCTTAATGACCTGATCCGGTCCATCGGCGGGGATCAAGGCCCAAGGTTTGGCGGTGAAGGGGTCGAAGGATTCGAAGGTGGCCGTAGCGGCAACCTCTACCCCCGCCACAGTGTTGCGAAAGGCGGTCAGCATGTTGCCAGCCCCAGATGCGCGCGGAAGCGGGTTTTGATGAAGGTGGCGTCGCGGGGTGGAAGAGAGCGCGGCAGGTTTTCGGCCTTGATCTTCAGCACGAACAGGCGCGGACCAGTACTGGGTTGCAGCAAATCGGCGCAAAGTGCGTCAACTTCGCCCAAATCACGCAACTCCCGCGCTTGGGTGAACCCGCAGGCCGCAGCGATAGCGGCAAGGTTGATCCCCTTCCCAGTATGGCTTTGCTGCATCCCGGTTTCGCCGAAATGCTGGTTGTCCAGCACGATGACGTCGAGGTTGTCGGGGGCTGCGACCGCAATCGTCGCCATTGCGCCGAAGGCCATCAACTGCTCACCATCGCCGGTAATCACCATCACCCGCTTGCCCGGTTGGGCTTGTGCAATGCCAAGCCCGACCAAAGCAGCACCTCCCATTGCGCCCCAAAGGTAGTAATTCCCGGCCACATCGCCCGCCGCATGCACGTCATAACTGGGCGAGCCAAGGCCCGTGACCACCAGCGCGCCATCCCGCGCCGCCAGCAGTTTCGCCACGGCAACCCTGCGGTCCATCGCCCTATCCATCCCGCTCACCATTTCTTTTTGCCCAGCAAACGCTGCCCGATCAGCACAGCAATCTGCTGATCGCCATCGAACGCCATTCCCACCGCCTGCGCCACGGACTCCACCAGATCGGCCCCGGTTTCGGCGCGCAGAACCGTCACCCCGATCGCCTCCAAGGCCGCTTGCGTCGCACGGCCCATCGGCACCTGCCACGGATTGAACTCTTCCCACTCGCCGCGCATCGTCACCAGCAGCAACAGCGGCATCCGCGCCTGGACGGGCAGTGACAGCATGTTGATGCAGTTGCCAACGCCAGAGGACTGCATCAGCACGACCGAGCGCATACCGCCCAGCCACGCCCCGCAGGCTATCGCAACACCCTCTTCCTCTGTGGTCAGCACATTCGCCACCACATCGGAATCGTCACCAAACAGGCGGATCAGGGTGGAATGGCCCGCATCGGGCACGTATGATATATGGCGGATGCCTGCCGTTTTTAGCGTGTCATACAGCGCCTCGGGCCAATCCTGCGCCAGATCGCGGGTTACGGTTTCAATCGCGCCCATCGATGCGTTCTCCTTCGGGAAACTTATGCTTCCCTCTGCATAGCCTTTCACAAAACAAATAACGTCGAGCCTTTTTCTTTATCAGCTATGCCTATATTGTATCGCTATGGACGTTCCCCAACTACGCACCATTCTGCAGGTCGCCGAACTTGGCAGCCTCTCGAAGGCCGCTGATCGCCTTCGCATCGCTCAGCCTGCTTTGTCACGGCAGGTGCGTTTGCTGGAGGAAGAACTCGGTATTCGCCTGTTTGATCGGCATGGCCGGGGCATGGTGGTGACGGAAGCGGGCAAGGAAGTGCTGCGTCACGCCCAGCGCATCATGCAAGAACTCGATGAAATCCGCGCCACCGTGGCGGATGAGGATGCACCGTTGCGCGGCCAAGTTTCCATCGGGATGCCGCCCACGGTGTCGGACATCCTGTCGGTGCCCCTCGTGTCAGCGTTTCAGGTCCGCCACCCCGAGGCCAGACTTCGTATCGTCAGCGCCTATACCGGCTATCTGCTGGATTGGCTGCACCGGGGCGAGTTGGACGTGGCGATCATGTATGAAACCCGTCCGGTACGCTCCCTGCGGATGGAGCCGCTGCTGGAAGAAGTGCTGTTTCTGATCGGCCCGCCGGATTCGGGCCTTCGGCCAGATCTTCCGGTATCATTTGCGCAGGTCGCAGCGCTGAAGCTGTTCCTGCCCAGCCTCGGTCACGGCCTGCGCACGATCCTGGAGCAAAGCGCGCAGATTGCGGGCTGTCGGTTAGAGGTTCCGGTTGAGGCTGACAGCTATTCGACCTTGAAAAATCTGGTTGAGAGCGGGCACGGTTACACCATCCTGCCGCTCGCCCCGATCCACCGCGACGTCCTGGTGGGGCGATTGGTCTATGCGCCGATAGAGGGTCCGACGCCCAGCCGCCGCCTCATGCTGACCTATCCGACCGACCGCGCTACGCCACGACTGGCGCGGTTTGCGGGGAATGTGATGACTGCGACGGCTTCGGATCTGGTGCGCAGCGGGGTTTGGTCGGGGCGATTGCTGGCCGAGGGTTAGAATTTCGGCATAGCTGATCACATTCTTATGTCTTTGTCGTTATGGCCGGATCAGTCTTATCTGGGCAGGGTGGCGAAGGAGAGCTTGATGTCGGCCAGCGTTGAAACTTACCCCGAAATCCGCGAGGCGGTGGCCAAGCTGTGCGCCCGCTTTCCAGGAAGCTATTGGCGAGCCTTGGATCGCGAGATGGCCTATCCGACCGGATTCGTGAACGCGCTGACCGAGGCGGGCTGGCTTTCGATCCTGATCCCCGAGGAATATGGCGGCTCGGGTCTGCCTCTGTCGGCTGCCGCTGCGGTGTTGGAGGAAATGCAGTGCGCGGGCTGTAACAGCGGCGCGTGCCATGCGCAGATGTATACGATGGGCACCCTGCTGCGGCATGGGTCAGAGGCGCAAAAGCGGCTCTATCTGCCCCAAATCGCCAGCGGCGCGTTGCGGCTGCAAGCCTTTGGTGTCACTGAACCGAGTTCCGGGACCGACACGGGTGCTTTGAAAACCACGGCGGTTTTGCAGGGTGATAGCTATGTGGTAAACGGTCAAAAGGTCTGGACCAGCCGGGCCGAACACTCTGACCTGATGCTTCTGCTTGCCCGGACGACGCCGCTGCGCGAGGGGATGAAAAAGACCGAAGGCCTCTCGGTGCTGCTGGTCGATATGCGGCAGGCTTTGGGCAATGGCCTGACCATTCGCCCGATCCGGACCATGATGAACCACGCCACCACCGAAGTTTTCTTCGACAACCTGCGGGTTCCGGCGGAAAATCTTATTGGCGATGAGGGTAAGGGTTTCCGCTATATCCTGTCGGGCATGAACGCCGAACGCATCCTGATCGCCGCTGAATGTGTCGGTGATGCCAAGTGGTTCACCGAAAAATCCACCGCCTATGCCAGGGATCGCCACGTCTTTGGCCGCGCCATCGGCCAGAACCAGGGCGTCCAGTTCCCCATCGCCCGTGCCTACGCCAATATGCGCGCCGCCGAGTTGATGGTGCGCGAGGCTTTGCGGCTGTACGAAGCGGGCGAAAACCCCGGTGCCGAGGCGAACATGGCGAAAATGCTCGCCGCCGATGCCAGTTTCGAGGCCGCGAATGTCTGTATCCAAACCCACGGCGGCTTCGGTTTTGCCGAGGAATACGACGTAGAGCGCAAGTTCCGCGAAACCCGGCTGTATCAGGTCGCCCCAATCTCGACCAACCTGATCCTGTCCTATCTGGCCGAGCATGTGCTTGGTCTGCCCCGCAGCTATTGAGGCGCGCCCATGAATATCCTGATCGTCTATGCCCATCCCGAGCCAACCTCGTTCAACGGCGCGATGAAGGATCTGGCGGTACAAACTCTGGGTGGGCTTGGCCACAGCGTCACCGTCTCGGACCTTTATGCGATGGGTTGGAATGCCGTCGCGGGCCCGGCGGACATCAGCGGTCCGCTGTCTGACACGTCCCGATTCAGCGTTGCGCGCGAACAGACCGTGGCCATCGAAAATGGCACCATCGCCGCCGACATCGCCGCTGAGCAGGCGAAACTTGCTGCCGCCGATCTGCTGATCCTGCAATTTCCGGTCTGGTGGTTCGGGATGCCCGCCGTTCTGAAGGGCTGGGCTGACCGGGTGTTTGCGCGCGGCTTTGCTTACCTCCCGGGGCTTAAATATGACACCGGCATGTTCAAGGGCAAACGCGCGCTGGTGGTGGCGACCACCGGAACCTCGGCGGACACCTATGCGCCCGATGGCATCGACGGCGATATTCTGGCGGTGCTTTGGCCTATCCACAACGGCTTGCTGCGCTACACCGGTTTCGATGTGCTGCCACCCTGCATGGCCTATATGCCGGGGCGCGAAGATGATGCCACCCGTGCGGCGCAGTTGGAAGCGTATCGCCAACGCTTGCTGTATCTCGATCAAACCGCACCGCTGTTCTTTCATCCGTCCGAAGATTACGGTCCGGATGAACGCCTGAAACCCGGCGTGTCGGCGCGGTCAGCGGTGCAGCGCAATGTCTGACGGCGCTTTGTCGGGCCTGTTGGTGGTGGCACTGGAACAGGCGGTCGCCGCACCACTTTGCACGGTGCGGCTGGCCGATGCGGGTGCGCGGGTGATCAAGATTGAACGATTCGAGGGTGAAACCGCACGGCATTACGATGCGGCGGTGAAGGGCACCTCTGCCTATTTTTCCTGGCTCAATCGCGGCAAGGAAAGCGCCGTTCTGGATCTGAAAGCGCCCGAAGACATGGCGCTGTTCCGCCGCGTGCTGGCGCAGGCCGACGTGCTGGTGCAAAATCTGATCCCAGGTGCCATGGCGCGCATGGGCCTGTCCGACGCAGACCTTGCCCGCGATTTCCCCAAGCTGATCGCAGTTTCGATCGTCGGCTACGGGCAGGACACGCCATCAGCCGCGATGCGCGCCTATGACATGCTGGTACAGGCCGAAAGCGGCATTTGCGCTGTGACAGGCACGCCCGAGGTGCCCACGAAGATCGGCGTTTCAGCGGCGGATATTGCCACCGGAATGAACGCCCATGCCGCCATTCTAGAGGCGCTGATTGCGCGGGGGCGCAGCGGGCGTGGCGCGCAGATCGAGATTGCGATGTTCGACAGCATGGCAGACTGGATGGCAGTTCCCCTGCTGCACTATGAACATGCAGGGCGCGAAACCGCGCGCTTTGGCCTGTCGCATGCCAGCATCTACCCCTATCGCCCTTTCAGTTGCGCCGATGGCACCGTGATCGTCGCGGTGCAGAACAATGGCGAATGGGCGAGGTTTTGCGCGGGCGTTCTGCTCCGCCCCGATCTGACAGCACATCCCGATTACACAACCAACGCACTGCGGGTGGCGAACCGAACGGCGCTGGACCTTCAGATGGAGCCGATCCTGAACGCCCTGACCAGCGCCGAGGCCATCGCCCGGCTGGAAGCGGCGAGCATCGCCTGGGGCCGCTATACCGCCGTCCGCGATCTCGGCGCGCATCCGGCGCTGCGCCGGGTTGACGTCACGCTGCCCGATGGTCAAAGCATCACCCTGCCCCGCCCCGCCGGGCGCAACCCCGGCTTTCGCCCCGGCCCGGTCCCGGCCCTCGGCAGCAGCAGCACAAGCTTGCGCGCGGAGTTCGGCGGATGAGCGATACCCCGGACCTGACCGCATGGATCGGCCGCGCAGAAACCGCCACTGACCTGATCACCCCGCGCCTGCTGGCAAGTTTTGCGGCGATGCTGACCCCGCATCTGGCACCGGGTCTGGCAACGGGTCTGGTTGTGCCACCGGGCCTGCATTGGTGCCTCGCCCCCCAGATCGCACCTGCGGCCCAGCTTGGACAAGACGGGCATCCGGTCATGGGGAGCTTTCTGCCACCTGTGCCATATCCGCGCCGGATGTGGGCAGGCGGATCGCTGGAGCATGTGTCGCCGCTGCTGCCCGGCGACACGGTGCACAAAGTCTCGACCATCGAGAGTATTCGCTTCAAGAGCGGCAGCACCGGCCCGCTTTGCTTCGTGATTGTCGCACACGACTTCCACAGCCCACGCGGCCTGGCGCTGCGCGAGCGTCAAACCCTCGTCTACCTTCCTGCAGCGACCGGGTTGCTGCCGAAACCCGCCCCCGCGCCCGCGCAAACCTTCGACCTTGACTGGCGGGTGAAAATCGACCCGGCTCTTCTGTTTCGTTATTCTGCACTGACCTTCAACGGTCACCGCATCCATTACGACCTGCCCTATGCCAAGACGGTGGAGCATTATGACGGGCTGGTGATCCACGGCCCCCTGCAAGCCACGCTGCTTTGGAACATCGCCGGCGCCTTGCATTGCACGGCCCCGCGCCACTTTGAATTTCGCGGCGTAAGCCCGGCGGTCGGGCCGCAGGTGATGCGATTTAGGGCAAGGGCCTCCACCAATGGCGCCGAACTGATGGCGCTGGATCAGGCGGGCGTGATCACCATGACGGCAAGCGCGGCATGGTAGCGTACCGCCCCACCCTCGCCCCACTGTTCGTGCCAGCCAACCGGCCCGACCGCATCGCAAAGGCCGTCCGCAGCGGGACCGATGCCATCATCGTCGATCTGGAAGACTCGGTGCCGCCGTCAGAGAAGGACGCGGCCCGCCACGGCCTTTCCGATTATCTCGCCGATTGCCCGGTGCCGGTCTGGCTGCGGATCAACGCCTGTGGCACCCTTTGGTGGGAGCAAGACCTTGAGGCCGCCCGCGCCTTGCCGCTTGCGGGCCTGATGCTGCCCAAAGCTGAATACCCTGTGAATGTACCGCTTTTGGCCTCGCAGAAAGGCTCCACACTGCCGATCATTCTTTTGATCGAAACCGCGCGTGGCCTTGCCAATATCGCGGCCATTTGTGCTGTTCCGCATATCGCGCAACTGGCCTTCGGCTCAGTCGATTTCGCGCTGGATCTGGGCTGTGCACATGAACGCGATGCTCTGTTGCTGGCGCGTAGCGCCATGGTGTTTCAAAGCCGCCTCGCCGGGTTGCCGCCGCCGCTTGATGGTGTGACGACCAAGATCGCCGACCTTACGGTTTTGTCAGGCGATTGCCGCCACGCTTGTGCCTTGGGCTTCGGTGGCAAAATGGCCATCCACCCCACCCAGATCTCCACCATCAGATCCGCATTCCTGCCCTCCGAGACGGAAATCCGTTGGGCGGAACGGGTGATTGAGGCGGACGCCCAAAGGGGCGGCAAAGCGACGCAAGTCGACGGACAGATGATCGACAAACCGATGGTCGAACGCGCCCGCCAAATTCTGGTGAAATCCAGGCAGTTCATGTTTCTCGAAAGCAATTTATTCGACAAATAGCAAACCGCCCGGTTAGATGGCTCGGCAACCCCCGTACCTTCGCGGTTGAAATCATCCTGGACTTCAGAAGCCGGAATGCCCGTCCGCCGCCGTGGAAAGGGTCGGCGACCCGGTAACTTTCAAAGGTATCAGCTTTCTTGCTTCGTCGGTCAATCGTCCCGAAAAGCCCGCATCCAGCCGCAGGTGCCCGACCAAAAGCCGAAAAAACACTGGCGCATAGATCATATCGGACACCACTTCGATATTCGTCGGGTCCTCGATTTCGCCGTGTGCCTGTGCGGCAAGGATCAGCCGTCGGCCAGTCTCGCGGCTCGATAACATCACGCTATTGCGGAGAGCCTTTGCCATCTCGCTTTCCGGGTCGGCGGCGGCGAGAGTCAATGCAACCTGCCGCCTGCGTGTGGTGGCAAAGGCAGCCACAAGGCTGCGGAGCTGCGCTTGCAGCGCGCTGTACAGCAGGCGGCCCATCTCTAGGTCGTCGAATGAACCGTCGGCCATCAGTGCGGCCATCGCGATTTCGCTGGCATTGGCCCAATAGCGGTAGATCGTGGGCTTACCCGCGCGAGACCGGGCAGAGACAGTCTCGACAGTCAGCCTGCCGAACCCCTCAGTCATCAGAATCTCGTGAGTCGCGCGCAAAGCACGAAGGTGCGCATCCTGACTCGGCAGGCGGCCTCGCGGTTTTTGGGTTGGCTCCACATCTTGAAACAATACACCACGAGTTTTGACGTAAATAATATCGATTTAGCAAAGGGTTCATTGATGTAAGGCATCACGGCAGTCATTCCCTATATTGTCGTCACGGGCGGCGCGTCAGCTATCGCCTTTTACCAAAAAGCATTCGACGCTGAGGAAATCTTTCGCATGACAGACCCGTCGGAAGGGCGGATCAGCGGCAGCGTCGCGATGCTTGCCGGCGTGTATCCCGATTTTGGTGCGGTTATCCCCGTTACGATTGTCGGATCGGCGGTTACGCTGCATCTTGCCACGAAGACCGTCGATGCCGATCTGGACCGTGCGACCCAAGCCGGGGCGGCGATGTTGGGCCCTGCAACCGACCAGAGCTTAGGCGAGCGTACTGCGCTGGTCGTCGACCCGTTCGGCCACCGCTGGATGCTCTCGCAGACTATTGAAAATGGTCACCCCCAAAGACATGCAAGCTCGCTGAGGCGAGGAAACGGGAGCATGAAACAGGACGAGCTTGCACTGCGCGCCGCCAAAAACGCAATCAACGCAGCGATGATCAGCAATAATGTGAGGCCTATCCGTGATTGCATTACCTCGGACTGGGACCTGGTCACTCCAGAGCGTGGGCCAATTTCCGGCGAAGGTGCTCTGGGTGCGATCGGTAGTGGCGTGCTTGGACACCACATGATGGTCAAGCAGGGAGCACCTGCTCCGCGTTTACGGAGATATAGGTATTGTGACTGGGCGGGGGCAGAACACAGGCTGGTTCCGCTCAGCGCCAATCGCGGCGGTTGAATGGATCACGGACCTGTATTGCCGGATCGATGGAACTTGGCGATGCGACCTTACCACTTGCACCGCTCCCCCAATGTGTGCCACCTGAAATCTATATCGATCAGGACAGAGCGCCGATGACCCCAAGATATGCACAGCGGATGGCCAAGGTTCGGCAATCGGCAATCGGCGATCTGTTGGCACTTGGGGCCGATCCGTCGATCATTTCCTTCGGCGGCGGCTACCCCGACGCAACCCTGTTTCCAACGGATCAGTTGGACGCCATCTTCCACGACATCATCCGGACGCCCGGTGGGGCCGCAATGCAGTATGCGCCCTCGAACGGTCTGCCGCATCTGCGCGACCAGATCGCCCACCTGATGACCGTGGATGGCACGCCCTGCACCGGCGATGACGTGCTGATCCTGCAAGGCTCGCAGCAGGGTCTGGACTTTGCCGCCCGGATGCTGATTGACCCGGGCGATGTGATCGTGACCGAGGACCCGACCTTTCTGGGCGCGCTTATTGCGTTTGAACCCAGCCAGCCCCAGTATGCCGTCGTCCCGGTCGATGCCGACGGGATGCAGACCGAGCATCTCGAAGCAGTCCTGAAGGCCAACCCAAAGGCGCGGATGATCTATACGGTCCCGGATTTCCAGAATCCGACGGGCGTCACCCTGTCGTTTGCCCGCCGCAAGCAGTTGATCGCGCTGGCTAACCGCCACGGCCTGATCGTTCTGGAAGACACCCCCTATCGCCACATCCGGTTTTCCGGTCAGAATCTGCCCACCCTCAAATCGTTGGACACCGAGGGACGGGTCATTCACTTGGGCAGCTTTTCCAAGGTGCTTGTCCCTGGTCTGCGCATCGGCTGGGCCGTCGCCGCCCCTGACCTGCTGGCCCGCCTGGGCCTGCTCAAGGTCGCCGCCGACACCCAGACTTCGACGCTCAACATGGCGGCCGCCAGCCTGTTTCTCGACCGCCACGACCTGGCGGCCCATATCGCGACCTTGCAGACCGCTTATGCCTGCAAGAAGGAGGCCATGCTCGACGCGATCCGGCAGCATTTCCCGTAAGAGATCACTGTAACCGATCCCGAGGGCGGTCTTTTTATCTGGGCCACGTTCCCGGAAGGTTTTGACGCCACTGCCTTCATGCGCGACGTGGCTTTGCCGCAGGCGCGTGTGGCCTATGTCCCCGGGGCCAGCTTCTTTCCGCTGACCCCGCGTCCCAATCATGCCCGTCTGAACTTCTCGGCCCAGTCCGTGGAAAATATCCAGACCGGGATCGCCGCCTTGGGCAAAGCCCTGCACGCCCACCTTTTGTCCTGAACCAGAGGTCCCATGCCCGTCACTCTGCACACCCCACCCGCCTTTGATCTGACTCTTGCCGAAATCGCCCGCTGGGCCGCCATTCCGGTAGCGGTCGCTGTCGATCTGGGCCGGGATTCTGGCCAGATCGACCCCGCCATACGCCCGCTGCGGCCTGCGGGCCAGCAGCCCCGGCTGTTTGGTCAGGCCGTCACCGTCCGCTGCGAGGCACCTGATTTTGGTGCGGTTCTGCATGCGCTTGACGTGATACAGCGGGGGCAGGTGCTGGTGATCGACGCAGCAGGTCACCGCGATACGGCGATGATTGGCGACATTCTTTCGGGTCACCTGCGCAACAAGGGCATTGCGGGCTTGGTCTGCGACGGGGCCGTGCGCGACACAGGCACCCTCGGCGGTTGGGACGATTTTCCGGTCTTTTCGCGCTGGATCACCCCGCGCGGTCCGACCGGAGCCGACCGTGGCGCGGTCAACCTGCCCGTGGTGATCGGCGGTCGCCTCGTCTCGCCGGGCGATCTGGTGATTGGCGACGACGACGGTCTCGTATCACTGTCGTCCCGGATCGTCAGAACCCGCATCGCGGATGCGGAAGCCAAACTTTTCCGCGAAAGCGACTGGATCAGCGCGCTTGCCTCTGGCAAATCGGCGGCCGAGGTCTTTGGCCTCGCGCCGAATGTCCAGCCTTGAGCGACCCGCAGCATCGACAGCTCGCTGTCACAGCAGGGCGCTGCCTTGAAACGGGTTCACACCATGGCCAGTGCAACCGGTTCCGGTGACAGGATTTCGCCCGCGTCAAACAGTAGATCTTCCCGAAACTGATCAGCCACAAGCTGCACGCCGACAGGGCTTGACCCTGCATATCCTGTTGCAACCGTAAGACCGGGCAGGCCCATGAAGGGGGTGGCGATCATCGGCAGTTGCGCTTCCAGCACGGCGTCGAACGAGGCGGACGAGGCGACGTCAAGGTGATTAATGAAGGGCAATTCTCCCGATACCGGGCACAGGACCAGCGGCCACTCCGCCAGAAATGTCCGCCACAAGCGGGTAAGCCTCGCGCGGGCCCTTAGCGTGGACATAAGTCCGTGCAGGTCGATTTCCGAGCAGTGGCGCATCAACTGGCTGTAAACGAAATTTGCGTCCGGATCGTTTTCGGCGCGCAAGGCTGCCCCGGCGTCTTGCCGGAACTCGGCCATCCACAGGCGCAACTGCATCTCCATTGCCTCGCGCAGCGGCGGCGGTTGCACCTCTTCCACTTGATAGCCAGCGTCCCTTAGCTTCGCCGCCGCGGCACGCAGGGCATCCCGGACGGGCTGGGCAACCGACATGCCATCGGGCGCTTCGGCATAAGCAACTTTGCGGGACACTTCTGCGCCCCGCAGTGGCATCGGTTGCCACCAAGGATCCCGCATGTCACGCGCGGCCATGGCGGCCAGCGCAAGTCGCAGATCGGCAACCGACCTTGCCAAAGGGCCCGACACCGCCATCAACTGCCCGCCGATCAGCCGATCTCCGGCGGTCGCATTAAAGGCGGCGACGCGGCCCAACGAAGGACGCAGGCCGTGCACGCCACAGGCATAGGCCGGGTACCGTATCGATCCGGCAATGTCGGTTCCGTGGCCGACAGCCCCCATGCCGGACGCGACCGCAGCTCCGGCCCCGCCAGAAGACCCACCCGGCGTCAGGGTCCGGTCTCGCGGATTTGTGGTCCCGCCATGCAGGCTGTTGCGGGTGAACCAGCGCAGCGAAAATGCGGGGGTATTCGTACGACCAACGACAATCGCGCCTGCTTTGCGCAGGTTTACCACCACCGGGCTGTCAAATTCAGCGTCAAGCGTCGCCTGGGTTCGCAGACCGTTGGTAGTGGCGTATCCCGCTTGGTCGACGTTCACTTTTATCGTAACCGCAACGCCAGTCAACGGGCCCGGGGTATCTCCACGCGCCAAGGCGATGTCGGCGGCTTCTGCCGCAACAAGAGCCTGGTCATCCATGCGCTGAACAATCGCGTTTAGGGCGGGGTTGACTGCCTCAATCCGCTGCAACACGGACGAGACCGCTTCCTTCACCGAAATCTGTCGTGCAGCAACCATTGGCGCCAGCTCGCTTGCTGTCAGTGTCCATAATTCGGTCATTTGATCTTTCTGCAAACAAAGGCATCGGCCATTCGACACAAATCCGTATGGCATAAGCAGGATGACAGCTATAGCGCGACGATCAAGATGAGAGTCGCGCATCAAACTGGATGAGCAAGTGTCGTTGGTGGTGGAACGCCGGGAGGGCGTAGTCCGAGCAGGGTACCATCACCAACGATGACCAGGATTTGAGGTTTCTGGCGATCGGGTGATCGCAGACGGCTAGGGTGGAGTTTTCTCCTTGAAGCTGCCGCCTTCGCTTAAGCGGGCACCGCGAGACCGGCGGCGGCCTGATCCATCGGCTTTATCCCTTCCGGCCGGCCTATAGCGGCTTTGAACATGTCCATGTTGTGCTGGGCGGTGAAAGCTTCGTGGCATTGATGCCCTTTGGGCACTGGGCGGTTCCCCGCGAGAACATCGCCGTCACCGCCTGTCGTTCGGCGGGCGAAAGGTCCCACCGACTGGACGCTGCGGCCTCCCCCAAAAAAATCGCGATTTGGGGCTTTGCCCGGCTTGGTCTGTCGCGATCAGCTCCTTCCGCGAGATGCCTATCTTTGACGCGGGCCAAGGCCAGGATCGGGATGAAAGAACCGCGCGTACGACATGCGCCGTCTTTTGCAACTTGGCCGCCTACACTCATGCCCGGCATGGAAAACGAGCAAACCAACAGACAGATCATGCAGCGCGGCAAAAAAACCAAGCGTAAAAGGCCAACGCACCGGCAGACCGAATGTACCTTACCGGACCAATGGCCGGAGCCGGATTAACGCACCGCATACCAGCAGGGCGCGTGCAGCCAGTAATATTCACCGCAGCTGAGGACATGGCGCTCCTTGCCTCAGATGATCTGGGGCCGGATGCTGAAGCCCGCAGCGTCGAGGCTTTAGGCGACCCCGTCGTCTTGCTGACGATCACCGCTGCGCGCTTTTGAATCTTCGCAGCAATTTTGATCTCAAATCATCCATAGCCATAGCCATCGCCCGCGGCGTGCTGGACTGATTTTACCGTTTGGTCACACAGGCAACCCGGCCCAGCCGATCGCGTCTTCAAGCGCCTTCGACACGCCCAGAACAAGCGCATCGTCACCGGGCCGACCGGTGATCTGCACCGCCACAGGCAAGCCCGAAACCGTTAGGGAAACAGGCAAAACCGCCGAGGGTTGCCCGGCAAGGTTGGCGGGCGTCGCGAAGGGGGCAAAGCCATAGCCCCGTTCAATCCACTTCTGAAGGTCGGACCCGCACGCGGCGTAAGTCAGACTGCCAAGAGGTGCAGGGTCTTCGCTTAGCGCCGGCGTCAGAACCAAGTCGACTTCTTTCATCGAACGACCGATCGCCTGCGCAACCGCCGTCATCTTCAAGCGGGCTTCCAGCAGATCAAGTGCCGAAAGTTGCCTTGCCTGCTCGATAAACGCCCATGTCATCGGTTCCAATTCGTCGCGTTCGGGTTGGCGCCCAAGCTCGCGCGCGCGCTCTTCCACCAGATGCAGGACCTCCACGATCCAGAGTGAGTCGAACCACGGGCCCGACTGTGCCTCGACCGGAAAGTCATAGGGCACGACGACATGGCCCATCGCTTCCAGAAAAAGCGCCGCCTTCTCGGCCGCGGCCACCTGTGCTGCCCCGGCAGACCGACCATACGGATCCTTTGTCGTCAGCCCAATCCGCAGGGGGCCAATTATACCGTCCAATACCGCAAGATAGCCACCGGCGGGTGCCTGCCGCCCGATCCTCGTTCCCCGATCAGGGCCTGCCGTCAGATCAAGCGCCGCAGCACTGTCGCGCACAGAGCGCGTCAGCACATGGTCCGAGTCGAGACCACCCGCGATTTCGTCCCACCATGGGCCCAACGGATTCAGCCCGACCGAGGGTTTGAAGCCGAACACCCCGCAGCAGGCGGCAGGGATACGGATCGACCCGCCAAGATCGGTGCCGTGCGCCATTGGAACCATTCCGCTGGCAACGGCAGCAGCAGCGCCGCCACTGGACCCGCCGACCGTCACCCCCGCATTCCACGGGTTCCGGCATGGCCCGTAGGCCAAAGGTTCGGTCGTGAAATCCCCGGCGAACTCTGGAGTATTCGTTGTGCCCAGAACGACAAGCCCGCCCTCGCGCCAGCGGTGAACCATCGTGCTATCACCTTTTGGCTGTGCCGTTGCGAAGAAGCGCGAAGCGAATCGGGTGGGCAGCACCGCCGAGTAAAGGTTCACGTCCTTCAGCAGGAACGGCACACCCCAAAGCGGCCCTGCTTGTTCGGGGCGGCTCCGATCCATCTCGTCCGCTTCGGCCCGCGCCTTATCGAACCGTTCCGCCACAACTGCATTCAGCACCGAATTTTGTTTTTCGATGGTGGCAATCGCGGCCTCGGTCGCCTCTCGGACGGAAAGGTCGCGCTTGGCGATCCGGGATGCCAGATCCAGTGCATCGCTTTGGTGTGGTTTGCTCATTGGGTGTTCTGCCATTGAAAAGGGGGTGCCACGCGACATCCACGGACGTCGTTGCGGTTCGCGCAACTCACTTTGCTCCAAGAAGCGCCGCAACGGAAGGGTGCGCCGGCAAGCAGTCTCTCTTGGTCGTGCCCTCCCGCCCCCGGCCAGGAATCAAGGCATGGCCCATCTCTGGCAGCGCCGGGTCCATATTCTGGCCGTCAGCCGCGATCATCCACCGGGCTATCTACCGCGATCACGGCAATTCCACGGAATTTGCCAGTCTTCCACCCAGCCAGATCGTTCCAGGATTGGCCGATCAGGGACAATATCTGGGCTCGGAATCCAGCTTTTATCGCATTCTGCGCAGCCATGGGCAGCAGCAGCACCGTGGCCGGGCAAGGTCGCCCGTCCGGCGCAAGCCGCCAACCAGTTACAAAGCCAGCGCACCCTGTCAGGTCTGGACCTGGGAGCGAGGCGCGACCCGGCGTGACCGGGATCAAACTGTCCGGGGGACAGTTTGAAGCGCCGAACACCTAGATGCCGGGCCCTGTCGTGGGCAAGTACTTCTACCTCTATCTGATCGTGGACATCTTCAGCCGCAAGATCGTTGGCTGGGAGGTGCAGGAGCAAGAGGGGCGCGGACCTTGCCGCAATGCGGATCCAAAAGGCGGTCTGGGCCGAGGCCTGCATCTCCCGGCCCTTGGTGCTGCACGCCGACCCCGACTTTCGAATGGGGGTAGCCCAATGAAAGGTGCTACGATGAAGGTGACGCTGGAAAAACTGGGCATCATGACCTCCTACAGCCGCCCACGGGCAAGCCACGACAACCCATTCTCCGAGGCGCTGTTCCGCACCTGCAAGTATCTCCCGGACTGGTCAGCCAAGGGCTTTGCTGCGAAAGCCGATGCGCAGGCTTGGGTGAAATCCTTTGCCAGTTGGTATAACGGCGCGCACCTCCATAGCGCGATCCGCTTTGTCACCCCCAACATGCGCCACGTCGGGCAGGAACACGACACCCTCGCAAACTGCACCATCCTCTACGCAACTGCCCGTGCACAAAAACCAGAACGCTGGTCAGGCAAAACCCGCAACTGGCAACCCGCCGGACCCGTCTGGCTCAACCCGGAACGCGACACCAGCGCCCCTGAAATTAGAGACGCCGCATGAAATCGGCGGACAACTTGTTTGACAAACACCGGCCCTGAACGGCAATCACCGCCCGATCTGATCACTCATGTAGCCATTGACAAGATGACAAAACATGATGGGCATTGCCTGAAGGACGCGTTGGAGGACCTCACGCGCCGTGGCACAAGCCTCCATGGTAACAACGCTCTTGAGTTGCTGGGCAAAGAACGCCAGCATCTGACCCCGCAAAAGCTTCTTGCGAAACACGATCGACCCGTCGTTGCGAGCTCCGTGCAACTGAAAAACGCGCTTTGCAAGGTCAATACCGATGATGGTAACTTCCGACATGGATGTCCTCTGCTTCTGTGATGGCTTCAACAAACATCACATTGGCACATTACGATGCCGTCAGGAGGGGGCATCCACGCCATCAACAGAGCCCCTTTAAGCCACAAAACCATTTGGGTATTTGGCCCGAAAGCGTCCTTCGCTCTGCTCATTCCATAAGGCACCGAGCGGCAAAGGCAATTCGCTCCAACGCGCCGAGCAAGGAAGTCCATTGGCGACATGCAGGGTCATTTCACCCGCCTTGCAATGCAAAATGTAGGAATAGACCGTGGTCAGCGGCACGCCATGATTGCAGATGCCAGTATCTCCATCGTCATGAGAGGCCAGCGTTGCCTTCAATTCATCAACCGAGCGTACGATACCAAGACGCGACTGCGCCGATGCAAACCGCGTCGAAGAGCAAGGTAGATTGTCGGGGGAGGCGGTCTCACCAAACATCGGCTGGTGATTCGTCCTGAAGATTCGGGTCGCGGCATGCTCAACGCGGATCTCTTGCCCCCGGACTTCAACAGCCGCAAGTTGGTGAGCATCAGCAAGGATCAGGTTTCCCCACCAATAGGGCTGCGCCGCAACCTCGCGGTGAATTGCGGCAATTGCCTCTTTGACGCTCTTTGCTACGTGAAGAGCCGTCTCAACGAGGCAATCATAGTTTTTGTGGCTATCATCGCCTATCTTGACATGATTAACGCACGCAAAAAGCCCATGCCGGTTCGCCCCGAGGGAGAGGCCTGAAAATATGCTTTCGACCGCATCCTCTTGGGCAAATGTCTCAAGTCCCAGTGGGCCAAATACATCCGCATTCAGCGTCACGCGATCTGAAAACTCCGATATGGAGAAGTCTTTGTTTTTGAACAATAAATACTCATCATTTTCTATTCGCAAAGCCCCGATTGTACACATGAAAATCTCCGACGTTTTGCCGATGCCATCGCGCAGTTGAATGTAGCGACTTCCAGGGCCTTGGGCGACAAGAAACGAAACTCTTTTTTGAAGATCAACAATGCCAAGATGTCGCAAACAGGCATGCAAAGAGACCTTGAGCGCTAACAATATGATTGGGACCGACAGACACGTACGGGAGTTGCAAATATGATCATCAAGCGCCTTGAGGACATCCTCAACACTGACCGGCATGCCCGAGGTGAAGGATGGCAAAGCCGCCGCATATTGCTTGGCGATGATGGCCTTGGCTATTCGCTGCACGATACGCTTCTGGATGAGGGCTGCGAGCTGCACCTCCAGTACAAGAACCACATAGAAAGCAACTACTGCATCGCAGGCATTGGTGAAGTCGTCAATGTTGCGACAGGTGAAGTGCATCCGATTGCGCCCGGAACACTTTACGCACTGGAAAGCCACGATGCCCATATTCTGCGGGCATTGAAGGGACAGCTGCGACTTGTCTGCGTCTTTACTCCGGCTTTGACAGGCCGCGAGCGGCACGATTCAGATGGCAGCTATGAGTTGATAGAGTAGCAATTGTCCGCAGAATCGATAGGGCTAAGGTCAGGACTCATAGCCAGAACATGACCACAGCGGCGAGGGCGCAGGCTGAGAGGAACAAATCGGCACATCTGTCGTAGCGGGTTGCGACCCTACGCCAATCCTTGAGGCGGGCGAACATGTTCTCGATTTTGTGGCGGCTCTTGTAGAGGATCGCAGCGTGCGGAATGACGGCCTTGTGGTTTTTTCTGGAGGGGGTGCAGGGCCGAATCTCACGGTCTATCAATACGTTGCGGAACCAGTCCGCGTCATATCTGCGAGCAGCGTCCCGACCCTTCGCGTCGGTCACCGCGTGCAGCTTGGAGTCCAACCCGGTGTTTGTCAAACAAGTTGTCCGCCGATTTCATGCGGCGTCTTTGATTTCGGAGGCGCTGGTGTCGCATTCCGGGTTCAACCAGACGGGTCCGGCGGGCTGCCAGTTGCGGGTTTTTCCTGACAAAGCTGGTTGATAGGTCCGTGGCCATCGAGGCCATGAAATCGGCGCTCAACGACCGCAAAGCAACGCTTGGACAACTGGCAGCCGCCGCGCAGGAAAACGGGGCCTGGAACCAGATGCGCCCCTATCTGGAGGCGCTGACGTCCAATGGCTAAACCACCCAAGGATATCGCGGCCTCGGTACGGCAACGCCCTCTCTTTGGGGCGACTTTCGACCCATTGACTCGCTATGAGGCACTTATCGACTTCACCGCTTGCTTTTCGACACTTCCACAGTATTATTGATTTTCGACAGGGCCGCTTTTTCTGCAGCGCCTTTCGACTAAGGTGAAGGTTTTTCGACAATTGGATATCCCACTACAGACCCCGGTGGGTTCAACCGGTCAGCGCAACGGCTCGATCAAAGGTATCAGCGGGCGTCTGAAAGCCAAGCGTTTTCCGCGGCCTTGTGTTGAGCCGCAGGGCAACCTGATCAAGGTCATATTG